>NZ_CDRSTZ010000025.1:0-27074 GCF_977052095.1 Senegalimassilia sp. | reverse complement strand
GACAAGCTCCACAGCTTGCCCCGTGGCCTGCCGCACCACGCGCCCGTCTTCGAACGCCAGCTCGTCGGCCGGGCAGTCGAGCACCATCGCCGCGATGGCGCACAGGTTTCCCTTCAGTTTGTCGCACGCCTTCTGCACGGCCATACCGGTGATGTAGGTGGTCGACGACGCGTACGAACCGGAATCGTACGGCGACGCGTCGGTGTCGGCGCCGAACACGCTGACATCGTCCACCGAGCAGTCCATGTGCTCGGCCACCATCTGCGCCAGGATGGTGTCGCAGCCCGTGCCCATGTCGGCCGCGCCGATGAGCAGCATGAACGTGCCGTCGTCGTTGAGCTTCACGGTAACCGACCCCACGTCAACGCCGGAAATGCCCGAGCCCTGCATGGACATGGCCATGCCGGCGGCGCGCACCTTGCCGCCTCCCATATCGCGCACGGGGAACTTCGTGTCCCAATCGAACAGCTCGCCGCAGCGCGCCAGGCAGCGGTCGAGCGCGCACGCGTTCGTGACCTCGCCATAGTACGCGGGCATGGCCATGCCTTCGCGCACCATGTTGCGCTCGCGCAGCGCGATGGGGTCCACTCCCAGCTGCGCGGCCAGCTCGTTCACGGCCGTTTCCACGGCGAACTGCCCCTGCGTGGCGCCGAACCCTCGGTACGCGCCGGCCGGTTCGGTGTTCGTGTACACCACGTCGGCCTTGAATTTGAACGCTTCCAGCGAACCGGTGTACAGCGGGATGGACTTGTGGCCGGTCAGGCCCGAGGTTGCCCAGCCATGCTCGCCGTACGCACCCTGGTTCGACAGCGTGTCCACGTCGAGCGCGCGAATGCGGCCGTCGCGGTTCGCGCCCAGGCGCACGCGGATCTGCATCTCGTGGCGCGGCGAGCCGCACGTTTGCGCCTCCTCGCGCGTGTACACGCACATGGCCGGGCGGCCCGTTTTCATGGTGACGAACGCGGGGTACATCTCGCACACGGCCGTCTGCTTCGCGCCGAACCCGCCGCCGATGCGCGGTTTCTCCACGCGGATGCGGCTTTTCGGGATGCCGAGCGCGTGCGACAGGATGCGGCGCACGTGGAACACGATCTGCGTGGACGAGATGACGTGCAGCCGCCCGTAGCGGTCCAGCTCGGTGAACGTGCGGAACGTCTCCATCATGGCCTGGTTGAACGCCTTCGTGTGGTACGTGCGGTCGATCACCACGTCGCAGTCGGCCAGCACGGCCTCGATGTCGCCGTCGGCGTCGCCGGTGGTGGACACGAGGTTGCGCTTGCTGTCGCTGCCTAGGTCGCACAGCATTTTCCAGTCGTCTTCAGGGTGCACCACCACGGGGTTGTCCAGCGCGCGGGTGAAGTCGAGCACCGGCTCCAGCACGTCGTAGGTGACTTTGATGCGCGACAGGGCCTTGTCGGCGGCCTGCTCGGTTTCGGCGGCCACGATGGCCACCACGTCGCCGACGTAGCGCACGTGCCTATCGATGATGAGGCGGTCGTAGGGGCTTGTTTCGGGATAGGTTTGCCCGGCGTTCGAGAAGCGCTGCGTGGGCACGTCTTCCCAGGTGAACACGTCAACCACGCCGTCGACCTTCTTCGCCTTCGACACATCGATGGCCTTAACCATGGCGTTGGCGTGCGGACTGCGCAGCAGCTTCACCACCAGCGCGTCGGGCACAATGTCGGCCGTGTACACAGGCTTGCCCAGCAGCAGCTGCAGGGAATCCTTCTTGCGAACGGACTTGCCCACCTGGCGATATGCGTGATTACTCATGGCTACCCCCTTCCGCGCCCGCTTTGCGCGTTGCGGCCGGCGCAGCTGCTGCACCATCTACGCCCGACGCCTTCGGTGAAAGCGCAGCCTCAGACGCTTCCTGCGCGCTTGATGCAACGTCAGCGTTGCCGAGGCTGTCCGCATCCTCAACGCCTTCCGCGCCCACGGCGCCTTCCGAATCTCGCGCGTCCAAAAACGCGCGGATGCCGCGCAGCTGCCCCACGTAGCCCGAGCAGCGGCACAGGTTGCCGGCAAGGTAGGCCAGAATCTCCTCGTCGGTGGGATCGGGGTTCTCGCGCAGCAGCGCGATGGTGTTCATGACGAAGCCGGGGTTGCAAAAGCCGCACTGCTCGGCGCCCTGGTCGGCAATAAAGCCGACGAACGCGGACGCCTCGTCCTGCAGGCCTTCCAGCGTTTGCACGTTGCGACCGGCCGCGCGCGCCACCAGCGTGGAGCACGACAGCACGGGCACGCCGTCAAGCAGCACCGTGCACAGCCCGCAGGCCGACGTCTCGCACCCGCGCTTCACGCTGGTGCAGCCATGGGCGCGCACGAAGTCGATGAGCAGCATGTCGGCGGCCACGTCGTCGGCGACTTTGCGGCCGTTCAGCGTCAGCTTCACTTCCATCTAGCGCACCTCCTCAAGTGCCAAAAGCGCGCGGCGTACCAGCACGGGCACGAGCGCGCGGCGGTATTCAGCGCTGCCCCACATGTTGCCGGACACCACAACGTTCTCAGCTGCGAGCTGGGCAAACGCAGCGACACTCTGCTCGGTGACGCCGCCGGCAAGCAAGCCGCGCACATCGCGCAGCACCACGGCGCGCGCCGGACGCGAGCCCACCGCCACGCGATATTCGCCCTCGATCACGCCGGCCGCGCAGTTCAGCGACGGCAGGTCGGTGCGCTGCTTGCGCACGGCCTGGTACGCGAACGCGCCGGGGCGCTTGCGCACGATCAGGCGCACAAGCACGTCGTTGTCGTAGCGCATGTTCGCGAACTGTTCAAGCGACACGATGCCCGCCTGGTGAAGCTCGACGTAGCTGTCCATAGCCAGAAACACGGTGAGCACGTCGGAAAATCCCATGCGCCGCCAGAGGCTGCCGCCCACCGTGGCGCCGTTGCGGAACTGCACGCCCACGATGTCCTTGAGCGCCGCTGCCACCGCGCCGCACGAATAGGCGGCCAGGCCAACGTGCTGCTCAAGCTGGCGCAACGTGACCATGGCCCCGATGCGGAACTCGTCGTCGGTTTCCTCGATTTCGTTCAGGCCCAGGTCGCAAAGGTCGATAGCGGTGCCGATGGAATGGTTGCCCATCTTCAGCCACATCATGCCGCCGACGATGCGGTTGCGCTTCTTCTGGTTGAGCTCCCACGCCTCTTCGACGGTTTGCGGGCGCACATATTTTTGAAAAGTGATGATGGTACTCGCCCCGTTACTTTGAGGTTTACACAAACGGCCCTATTATAGTGTGAACGGCGAATTTCCCGAATCCAAACGGCGCTTTCGCCATCCTGCAACCATCGAATCTGCAAAGGCACACCGATGACATCACCTACCGACAAGCCGCTTTCGCACGCATGCATCATCATGGCGTCGGGGTCGGGCACGCGCTTCGGCGGCAACAAGCTGATGGCGAACCTTGCAGGCATGCCGCTGGTGGAACACGTGCTGCAGGCTACCGAGGGGCGTTTCGCCGAGCGCGTGGTGGTGACGCGTCACGCCGACGTGGCGCAGCTGGCGCGCAAGGCCGGTGCGCGGGCCGTTGTGCACGACCTGCCGCTGCGCAACGAGGCCGTGGCGCTGGGCATGGACGCGCTGACCTGCTGCGATACCGTCACGTTCTTCCAGGGCGACCAGCCGCTTGTTGCGGCGCGCACCATCGACGCGCTGCTTGCCGCCGCCGAGCGCGACCCCGGCTGCATCTGGCGCGCAAGCTTTCGCGGGCAGCCCGGCGCGCCCGTGTTGTTCCCCACCTGGGCCTTCGACGCGCTGCGCCACCTGCCGCCAGGCAAAGGCGGCGGCTACGTAGCGAAAGCCCACCCCGAGCGCGTACGCACCGTGGAAGCAGCAAGCCCCTGGGAGCTCTTCGACATAGACACCACCGACGACCTGCGAAAACTGCAGGTCCATATCGCTGGATAGCAAAATGCCCCCGCAAGGCCATAAACCTTGCGGGGGCATTCACCGCATTCTTCGCGCACGTGCACCGGCTAGATGCTGGCGTCTTTTTGGAACGTTTTCTCGTCCTTGGGCAGCACGATGTTCAGGATGACGCCCACCGCGGCGGCGGCCACGATGCCCGAACCGCCGAAGATAAGGCTGACCATCTCGGGCGCGCCGGCCAGGATGGCAGGGTTCGCGCCGATGCCGTAGCCCAGGCCCAGCGCCACGGACACGATGCTCAGGTTGCGCGGGGTCAAAGGCTCGCGCGTGATCAGCTGGATGCCGCTGACCACGATGGACGCGAACATGATAACGGCCGCGCCGCCCAGCACCGACTGCGGCATGATCGAAATCAGCGCGCCCAGCTTCGGGCACAAGCCGCACAAAATCAGGAAGATGGCGCCGCACGCCAGGGCCTTGCGGTTGACCATCTTCGTCATGGTCACCAGGCCGACGTTCTGGCTGAACGACGTGTTCGGCAGCACGCCGAACGCAGCGGCAAACGTTGAGCCCAGGCCGTCGCACACTACGCCGCCCGACAGCTCCTTGTTCGACGGCGGGCGGTCCATGCCGCCTTGCGTGACACCGGAGATGTCGCCGATAGTCTCCACGGCGGTGACGATGAACATCACCAGCACCGGCGCGATGGCGCGCATGTCAAACACGGGCGCCACAGGCATAAGATCGGGAATGGCGAACCACGACGCCGCGGCAACCTTATCCCAGTTCAGCACCCATGCCTTCGTGTATTCGGCGCCGTCGGGGCCAATGCCGGTGGTGGGAAGCACCAGGCCCATGATGGCGGCCAGCACGTAGCCGACGATGATGCCCACCAAAATGGACGACGCGCTCAGAAAGCCCTTCGTCGCGTGCTTTACGGCCAGAATAACCACCAGCACCACCAGCGCCAGGCACAGGTTCTCGGCCGAGCCGAAGTCCACGGCGGTGTTGCCGCCGCCGAACGCATTCACGCCCACGCTGATAAGGCTCAGGCCGATCGACAGCACCACGGTGCCCGTGACCACCGGCGGGAAGAACCGCAGAAGCGGGCGCATGAAAAAGCCGATGACCGCCTCGAACAGGCCGCCGATCAGCGACGCGCCCATGATGGCGCCGTAAGCCACCAGGCCGCCGCCCATCGACGCGGCCACGGAGTTGAACACGCCGATGAAGCCCGAGGACGTGCCCATGATGATGGGCACGCGACCGCCAACAGGGCCGATGCCGAACAGCTGCACCAGAGTGACCACGCCGGCAATCCACATGGCGTTCTGCAGCAGCGACAGCTGCACGTCGGCGAACTCGGCGCCGGCCAGGCCACATGCGCCCGTCACGATGAGCAGCGGCGTCAAGTTGCCCACGAACATGGCCAGGACGTGCTGCAAGCCCAGCGGCACCGCCTGGGACAAGGGCATATCGCCTTCGAATGAGAAGACGCCAAGCGACTTCACCGTGCCGGGCGCGCCCCCCTCGGTTGCAGTAGCGGGCTTGCTTTGGGGCTCCGACGCGCCCTTGGGGGCGGGCGCCGACCCACCTTCGCAAGCCGGCGCTGCCGCGTCGCGCTTTTCCTCTTCCATTTCCACCTCTCTCGAAAAAACCAGGAAAACGTCGAAAAGGTACCACCAACTGGCCCCGCGCGGTGCGACAACCGGCCAATTTACACGCAGGTGACAAACACTCGCCAGCGCCGCCGCGCGGCTATGCTTTCTTGCGCAGGAACACGCTTTTCTCGGGCAGCTCGTGAATTTCTTCGCGCAGCTCTTCGTCGATGTTGCCGTCGTAGACGTAGTGCTTCGTTTCCTTGCCCACCATGCCGGCGCACAGGAGCACCATGAGGATGTTCGGCAGCGCCATGAGCGCGTTGGAGATATCGGTTGCCGTCCAAGCCACGTCGCCGACGCCCACGCCGCCCAAAAAGCCCATGCAGATGTAGAAGCCCAGGTACAGCGGCACCCAGCGGCGGCCGAACAGGTACAGGGTGACGCGTTCGCCGTAGTAGCTCCAGCCGATGATGGTGGAATAGGCGAAGCACAGGATGCCCAGCATGAGGATGGGCGCGCCCACGTAGGGGATGGTGGCGAACACGGCGTTGGCGAGCGTGGCGCCGTTGGTGACGCCGGCATCCTGGATGAGCGTGGGGTGGGCGCACAGCGACGAGACGATAACCAAGGCGGTCACGAAGCAGATGACCACCGTGCACCAAAACGGGCCGGTCATGGACACGAGCGCCTGGCGCGCAGGGTTTTTCGACTCGGCGGCGGCGCTGATGAGCGGGGCCGTGCCCAGGCCAGCCTCGTTGGAGAACAGGCCGCGCGCGCAGCCGAACTGCAGCGCCACGATGACGCCGCTGCCCACCGCGCCGCCGAAAGCCGCGCGAGGGGTGAAGGCGCATTCGAAGATCAACATGAACGACTCGCCGATGAACGCCCAATTGCAAACGAGGATATAGGCGCAGCCCAAGATGTACGCAACGCCCATGATGGGCACGAGCTTCTCGCAGATGTTGGAGATGGTTCCCAAGCCGCCCATGATGATGAGCAGGGCACTACCGCACACGATTGCGGCGACGATCCAAGGCTCCACGCCGAAGTTCGCCTGCGCAACCGAGGTGATGGCGCTGGTCTGCACGGCCGATCCGACTCCGAAGATGGTGAGGCACGCCATGACGGCGAACCAGATGGCCATGAACTTCGCCCACCACGGCACGGTGCCGTCGGGGCGCTTGTAGCGCTGCTCCCACACGTGCATGGCGCCGCCCATCATGTGACCTTGGCGGTCCTTCACGCGGTATTTCATGGCCGCGTACACTTCCGTATACTTCGTGGCCATGCCCAGGATACCCGTCAGCCACATCCACAGCACCGCGCCCGGGCCGCCGGAAAGCACGGCCGTGGCCACGCCCACGATGGAGCCGGTGCCCAGCGTAGACGCCAAGGATGTTGCCATGGCGCCGAAGTTGCTAACGTCGCCTTGCGCGCCGTTGTCCTTCGTGACCGAAAGCTTCAGCGCCAGCGGCAGCTTGCGCTGGATGCCGCGCGTGCGGATGGTGGTGTAGATGTGGCAGCCCAAAAGCAGGATGATCATCGGCGGACCCCAAACGGCGGCGTCGATGTTGTTCAAAACCTCAATGTAATCCATGAAATACCTCGTCAAATCCGTGTAAAACGAGGGTTCATTGTACCCCTGCACCCGGTGGCATTTTGTAAATGGTTTATGAAATGCGCAATGCGCAGGGCATGCGGCAAAAATGGTGCCATTTCGAAGGGCAAGCCCCCTGCTGCGCCCAAAAATCGCTCATGTATGTGATTTAATTGCGCCACGCCACCTAAAGCAACAACAACTGCTTGCGTTTTCCCAGGTCACAAGCTTGCCGCTCTTCTCGCTAATTCACCAAATCGAGTTAAATCACATACATGAGCGATTTTTGTTCCGTAGGGGGGGCCTGCCACCAAACCTGACAAGCCTGCCCCCTTGCCGGATTCGGGGGTCGTCCCGCTGCTTAGTAGTCTTTGGCAGCTGGAGAGTTCATCCAGGCTTCGTAGAACTCTTCGTAGGCGTCGGCCAGCACGGCTTCGCGGGCGCGGCGCATGAGGTCGAGCAGGAAGTGCAGGTTGTGCACCGACAGCAAAATGGCGCCGAGCATCTCGTTTTGCTTCACAAGGTGACGCAGGTAGGCGCGCGTGTAGTTTTGGCAGGTCGGGCACGTGCAGTTGTGGTCAAGCGGCGTGAAGTCGCGCGTATATTTCGCGTTGCGCATGTTCATGCGGCCCGTGCTGGAAAACGCGGTGCCCATGCGCGCGGTGCGGGTGGGCAGCACGCAGTCGAACATGTCGACGCCCTCGCGCACGGCGCGCACGAGCGTGGTGGGGTTGCCCACGCCCATAAGGTAGCGCGGCCGGTCCTCGGGGCAGGCGCGCGCCACCTGGCCGAGCGTCTCGAACATGGTCTCGTGGTCCTCGCCCACCGAGTAGCCACCGATGCCGAAGCCGCCGAAGCGGCGCCCGCCCGCGGCCAGGCTTTCGTCCTCGATTTCGCGCAGGCGGCGGATGCTTTCCATGCGCAGGTCAAGCTCCATGCCGCCCTGCACGATGCCGAACAGCGTCTGATCAGGGCGTTTGTGCGCGGCCAGGCAGCGACGCGCCCAGTTCGCCGACAGGTCCACGGCGTTGGCCACGAAGCTGCGCTCGGCCGGGTACGGCGTGCACTGGTCCAGCTGCATGGCAATGTCGGCTCCGATCTGCTCCTGGATGTGCATGTTGGACTCGGGCGTCCAGCGCACGTAGCTGCCGTCGTAGATGCTGCGGAACGTCAGGCCATCGGCGTCAAGCTTGAGCGTGTCGGCCAGGGAAAACACCTGGAACCCGCCCGAGTCGGTAAGCATGGGGCCGTCGTAGTTCATAAACTTGTGCACGCCGCCGGCCTCTTCGACCAGGTCAGCGCCCGGACGCATGGACAGGTGATACGTGTTGGCCAGCACCACCTGGGACTGCAGGTCGTGCAGCTGGTCGACCGTGATGCCCTTCACCGTGGCCGACGTGCCCACGGGCATGAACATGGGCGTGCGGAACGTGCCGTGCGCCGTCTCGTACGAAAGCGCGCGGGCGTGGCCGCTTTGCGCCTCGATGGTGCAATCGAACAGGGCCATGAGCTAGTCCTCCATCCCGTTGATCACGAAGCTGGCGCCGCCGGAGCGACCGGCTTCCTCAAGCGTTTTCGCGCCGCCGGCCGTGCCGTCCTCGATGCCGTTGGCCGCAAGCGCGCGCTCGCGGGCGACCGCGGGCACAAGCGCATCGCCGACGCCCTGCGCGGGGTCGCCGCACACAGGCAGCGTTTCCACCCAGTCCGCGAACTTCTCGAGCGAGCCGTGGCGCACACTGAAAACCTCGAAGCCCACCGGGTCGATAAGGAAGTCGGTGACCAGAAACGCGTCGCAGCCAAGCTGGCAGGCGGCAAGGTCTTCCTTCGTGTTGTTGCCCACCATCAGCACGTCGCGCCCGTCGACGCCGGCGGCGGCCAGGTTTTCCGCATAGTAATTTGGCTTGGGCTTGACGGCCGTGGAGTTCTCGTACGTGGTGATGCGCGCGAAGGCCGCCGGATCAACGCCGGCCCAGGTCAGGCGCCATTCCACGGCGCGACGCGGAAACATAGGCATGGTGGCCAGCACCAGCGGGTAACCCTTAGCGGCAAGCGCGTTGATGGCGCGCACGGCCGCGGGGTTCGGCTCCACGTCGTCGCCGAGCTTGCCGAACTCGTTCTCGTAGAAGTCGGTGATGGCATCGGTGAGCGTGTCGGGCGTGACGCCGTCGGGCAGGTCGATGGCGGCCAAAAACTCCGGCCAGAACGACTCGGCGTTCGCATGGCCCGTGTCGTTGGTGGCCATGGCGATGATGCCGCGCTTCATGCCGGCCATGAACTGGTCGGTCGCGATGCCCATGCGCGCCACATAGCCGCCGAGCGCGGCGAAATAGCGCTTCATGAACGCGTCGACGTCCATGGGAAGCAGCGTGCCATCGAGGTCGAAGAAGACGGCGCGGTAGGTTCTTTTCTCCATATGATGTGCCTTTCCGCAAGCTTGCCCGGATGGGGCTTGCCGCAGGTGGGTTGCATAATTGCCTGCGTGGTAGTATAGGCGAAGCGCCGCGGCGGCGACGCAATACCCATCGAAAAAGGAGTTCGAATGAAGCTGTTGTTGCATGCGTGCTGCGGGCCGTGCTCGCTTGAGCCCACGCGCCTGCTGAAGGCCGCCGGGCACGACATCACCATTTACTATGCGAACTCCAACATCCACCCCGCCGAGGAATACCGGCACCGGCTGGCAACGCTGCGCGCGTGGGCCAGTGCGGAAGGCTTCGATGTGCTTGAGGGGCCGTACAACCCCGCTAGCTGGGAAAACGTGTGCGGACGCATCGGGGACGCGGCCATTGCGAACGTAGAGCGCCAGCGCACAGGGGCGGCCGCAAACAGCCGGTTGCAATCGGTTACCGACGCACAGGCGGAAGAAGGCGGCGAAGACAATCGCGCGGACTTGGAAGCCGCATCCGCTGCAACAGGTGCTCGTTCGCAGGCAGATGTCCATGCCGCGGCCGTCGCAAGCACGTGCGACGAAAGCAATGGCGCCGAACACGCTTCGCAAGCCAGCCTCACTGACTCCACCCCCGCAGGCGAACACGTCAATTCGAACGCGCCGGCCGAGAGCGCCCCTTTGCGCGCGGCCGTACTTTCCGTGGACCCCGCGCGACGCGAAGCCCGCTGCCGCGCGTGCTATCGCATGCGCCTGGAAGAGACGGCGCGCGTTGCGGCCGAGCGCGGGTTCGACGGCATCGGCACCACGCTTTCGGTCAGCCCCTACCAATATACCGACGTCATTCGCGAAGAGGTCGAGCGCGCCGCAGCGGGCGCGGGCGTAGCGCCCGTGTTCGAGGACTTCCGCCCCTACTACGACGAGGCCACGCGCCGAAGCCGCCAGCTGGGCATGTACCGGCAGAACTTCTGCGGCTGCCGCATCAGCGACTTGGAAGCCGCCGCCGAACGAGCCGAACGCAAGGCCGAGCGAGCCGCGGCGAAGGCCGCCGAGCGAGCCGCCCACGCCGATGAGCGCGCCGCCGAAAAAGCCGCCCTCGCCCGCCACAAGGCCGAGCGTGCCGCCTACGACCAAAAGCAAGCCCGCAAGCGCGCCATCCTCAAAGCCCTACGCGAACAGGGGAAATAGCCGAACGCCGCAACAGACCGCGCCCGCCTAATCTGGAAATACCGCAGGTTTTCACCGGCTGTAGCAATCGGCTGCTATGCTGGCTTCGTTCAACATCCCCGGGGCGCGGCCCCGATTCGCAAGGTGGTATCAACGTGGCGTTTGCCAAAATCAAGCAGCACTACGAAGTGGTGGTTGCGTTTTGCTGCTTTCTTATCCTGTTCACCAACATCGGCCTGCCGTCGACGTCGTTTTCCGTGTATCAGCCGTACCTGGTCGACCTGCCGGGCGTGGGGCACTCGGGCGGGTCGATCATCGTGTCCGTGCGCACGTTCGTGTCGCTGCTGGCCATGCTGGTGGTCGGGCGCTACTACGACCTGCTCGATTGCCGCGCAGGCGCGTGCCTGGCGTCGGTGTTCGTGAGCATCGGCTTTTTGCTGTATTCGCTGAACACGGGCAATTTCCCCGGGCTGTGCGCCGCATCGGTGTTCACGGGGCTTGGCTACGGGCTGGGCGGCATGATTGCCTCGACCATGCTTATCAACCGCTGGTTCCGCGTGAACGTGGCCACCGTCGCCGGCGTGGCGGCCGTGGGCTCGGGTGTGGCGGCCGTTATCATCCCGAACTCAGCCGTGGCGCTTATCGACGCGTTCGGGCTGTCCTCGGCATTCGCATTCGAGGCGGCACTGGCGCTGGTGCTGGGCGCCATAACGTTCGCTCTTCTGCGAAACGACCCGCGTGACCTGGGGCTGAAACCCTACGAGGGCAAAGCTGGCGAAGGCAGCCAAACCGCCGGCAGCCGCAATGCTGGCGAAGACAAACCCGCGCGCAAGCGGCACGCCAACCGCGACCTGTCCCCGAAGGCCATGCCGCTTCTGCTGGTGGCCATGGTGGCCATCGGCTGCGCATCGGTGGGCGGCGGCAACTACCTGGCCGTGCTGTTCACGTCCGAAGGCTTCAGCGCCGAAAGCGCCGCCGCCATGGTAGCCATCAGCGGCGCGTGCCTGACGGTGGCCAAGCTTGCCAGCGGCGTGGTGTTCGACCGCGTCGGCACGCGCAACGGGTCCATCGCCTTCTTCGCGCTCTACATCGGCGGCACCGCCATTTTGTGCCTGTCGGACATGGGCAACACCGGGCTTGCGGGCGCGGGCGCGTTCATGTTCGGCCTGGGCATGTCGCTGGGCACCGTGGGCATTTCCGTATGGTCCATCGAGCTGGCGCCGCGCGGCAAGGAAACGCGCACCATCAAGAACTTCCAGGTGTGCTATGCGCTGGGCGGCTTCATTTTCACATTCCTACCAGGCTTTTTGACCGAAGCGTTCGGCACGTACCTCGTGTCGTACGCCATCCTGCTGGCGCTTTTGGTAGTGGCGGCGGCCATCATCATCAGCGTGTACGCAGCAACGGAAAAGCGCACGAAAGAAGCCGCGTAACCAGGGCTTCGGGCAAACAGCAGGATGTTGCGACGCCCCTTATACGCAGCGTCGCAACATGGCAAGACGGCAGATCGCCTATGGCAAGAATTCGGGAATTCTGTTCCCGAGCAGCGGCTTAGCTGCCCCATTTGGCAAGAATCCACGATTCCTGTACCACCAAAACGTCTCCAACGTTACAGAAGCCCCAGATTCTTACCATTTCAGCCGGATAATTGGTTCTGCGAGGACATTTCAAGCTACAGAAAACCGCTATTCTTGCCGCAAAACTTTGGCGAGTCGCTCGAAGCTACAGGAATCCAAGATTCTTGCCAACGCAAAACGACCTCTTCGCCCATAGACATGATAAAATTCGGGTAAGATTTTGAGAGGAGGCGCTTCATGAATATTCGTCCCATTTCAGACTTGCGCAACAAATATGGCGAAGTGGAAAAAGACGTGCACGAAAGCGGCCCGGTGTTTCTGACGAAGAACGGTTACGGATCCATGGTGGTTATGTCGATGGAACAATTCGAGCACATCAATGGGTCAGTCGAAGATGCGCTCGATGCCGCAGACAAGCAAGCGGCAACGACAACGCAACGTTACACGCACGACGAAGTGTTCTCCTCCATCCGAAAGGGGCTCTCCTATGAACGAGACGCCCGAGCCCTTTAAGCTGCGCTACCTTCCGCTGTTCTGGGACGATTTGAACGACGCCGTGTCCTATATCGCGAACACGCTTGGCAACATGGCCGCAGCGGAGCATCTCATCGGCCAGGTGGAAGCGAAGATTCTTGACTATCAGCAGAATCTGACGGTAGCCACGGTTTACCGCTCAAGTCGCCCGCGTGCCCAAACACACTATTGGTTCGCAGTAGGTAATTACATGGTGTTCTATGTTGTTGAAGGCAACGTGATGGAAGTCAGGCGCTTTCTGTTCGGCAGTCGCGATTTGACCCGCATGCCTCTGTAGATGACGGCCCCGTCGGTTTCGGCGGAACCTGTCCCCTCGTCAGGTTTTAGCGCTAGATTTCGTAGGACTGAGCGAAAGCTCCGCCCCACAAGGCAGCGCGAAGCGCGACGCTAACATCAAAAAGCGCGCGAAGAAACCCTAACGCGCAACTTGCTTTCCTGTTTGCGGCTGATTATAAAGAGCGATTCTGAAAACTGTCTGAAGTTTACTCGTGTATACAAAATGATTTCATAAGCAGCCCGCCCAATGCGCGTGGACCTGACAAGGGGACAGATCATATGTCGGGCTCATCGCATTGCGAAGCTGCGAGAGCAAGGTGCTGCGTCGATTGAGCCCAGGCCGCCACGTAGCGTTCACTTTTGTGCCTCGATGGCGTCGAGCAGTTCCTGCTTCGAATGCACGTCAACCTTGCGGTAGATGTGCTGCAGGTGCGTGGTGACCGTGCCGCGCGATATGACCAGCTCTTCTTGAATGCGCGCCGCCGAACGGCCTTTCGCGAACAGTATAAGAATCTCCGTTTCGCGCGGCGTCAAGCCGCAATCACGCGCCAGCTTCGTACACCGTTCCTTAAACGGGGCCGGCTTCTTTTTGGGCGGGTTTTCCTTCGATTCCGCAACAAGCGGTGCAAGCTTCTGCGCAATCGGATCGTTTGCTGCCTCTTCAGGCGTTAATGGATCTATGTGGGGAATATCGGCTGGGTCGATGTTTGCATCGTCCATAATCTCATCGATGGTGCGCGCAACGCCAATCTGATGCTGAATGATAATCGCTCCTGCCGCAAGGGCTTGCGCATACGGGTCGCTCTCCCCGTCGCCTTCGCCGTATTCTCCCTCGTCATCGGCCATGTTTTCACCAACGGACATGACCATGTTCTGCCGGTCCACAATGTCCACCAAGTCATCGTCTTTCATGACGAACAGGCACACGGCGAACACCACCAGCGTGCCGCACGCCGCAAGAAAGCTTGCCAACTGCGGCGTAAGCGGCACCGTCGAGCCAAGCGGCGCGGCAAGCATCTGCCCAGCGGTGCTGCCAAGCGTCAGCATGCCCCACCCGATGCCGAACGTGGCAGCGGCCGACAAGCGGAAGTTGTACGTAAGATCGGCCAGCAAAATCCACACGAACGCGTTGAATGCGTTGTACCCGATAAGCGTGATAAGCGGGCCAAGCCAATACAGCCCCGCCAGGTTAGAAAGCGACGGCACAAACGCAATAGAAGCCGCAATGGTGAACGTGATGAGCTTGTACAGGCCGCGAAACGTGTTATCGCGGCGCAACAGCTCGAAGCCCACCAGCAGCACGGCAAGCACAACGCTGCTGGTCAGCATGGCAGGGTGATAGAAATCGAACGAGGAAATGCCCGTGAGCGAGATGAACACCTGGCGGGCAACACCATCGGCCAGGCCGATGCCAAGCGCGCACGCGCCCACGCGCACGATCAGGCGCGGCGTGGGCATGATCAGCCGCGAGCTGCGATCCATCCACACCAGCGCCGGGCACGCGCGAAAACGGCGGCTTTCGCGCATCATGATCAGCCCCGATACCACCGGCAACGCCGACGTCACCGCAAGCTGAACGGCGAACGGGGTAAACGACACGGCAGAGAACACCACGGCGGCGATAAGCACCGCCACGGGAATCTCGATGCCCACATCGGCAGGCGGACGATTGCGGTGGATTTCGCCATATCCTAAATGAATAAGGCCCGAGCCCACGCC
The DNA here is from genome assembly GCF_977052095.1 of Senegalimassilia sp. Classification (NCBI taxonomy): domain Bacteria; kingdom Bacillati; phylum Actinomycetota; class Coriobacteriia; order Coriobacteriales; family Coriobacteriaceae; genus Senegalimassilia; species Senegalimassilia sp. The sequence goes on along the minus strand of NZ_CDRSTZ010000025.1, from coordinate 12,343 downwards.
CGTAGCCACGCCGCCTACCAGCAGCAAGGCAAGCGGAGCGTCAGCCAGAGTGCTTGCGCCCACCGCGCAGATGGTGCCCAAAACCGTCGCCGCTATGGAAGCGACTTGGCCAGCCGGGCGCGTCAGCACGCGTTCGATAGCGTGAGGAGCGAAGCCGCCGGCGAACAATGTAATAGTCAGCGCAACAGACGAGCTGACGTACACGGCAAGGCAAACGGAGTCAGGCGCACCCGAAAGCACACCGACGCCCATGCCCAAAAACATCATGTACACCCACGCACGAACGAACCCGAAGCCCCACACGCAGCTATTGAAAAATGTTCGGATATCGTGCCCTTCGCGGGCAAGCGCTTCCTCTTCGAAAGCTTGATCGCCTACGGCTCCCCTCATGCGTTCCCCTCACGCTCAATTATTTCCCCGCCACTATTGTACCATCGGCCCGCCAATGCGAACGAAATGCGAGAACTATGCATCATACGCGTTTGACCAGGTATTTCTCCAATATCATGCAAAACGTGTTATAGGCACTTTTGCGCGTTTCGCGCCCGATTTCTCATCTAATGCATGATGTGCGCGCCCGCGAAAGCAGGCATACTCGAACCGTCGGGTTGAGGAAACCCGATGCCGGAGGGGGGCAGTCGCCAAGGGGGCGCGACAAGCCGAACGCCATCGTCTGAGCGTTCGATACATCATGGCGCACGGCGCATCGCCAACCCACCTTCCTCCGGGAACGCAGACGAACAAAGAGGAGGATTCATGGGGAAGCTGACTATGACACGTCGCACGTTCGCGAAACTGTCGGCTGCAACCGCCGCCGCCGCGACCGTCGGCGCTGCAAGCTACGGAACCGCGCTCGCTGAGAACAAGGTTTCGCAAGCCGAAGCGTCCGAGATCAAGCGCATCCGCTCTTGCTGCCGTGGCTGCGGCAAGATGGAATGCGGCGTTTGGGTGACCGTGCAGAACGGGCGCGTCATCAAAACCGAAGGCGACCAGTCGTCTTCGCAGTCCTCGGGCAACCACTGCTCGAAGGGCCAGGCATCGCTGCAGGCGTGCTACCATCCGCAGCGCATCTATCACCCCCTGAAGCGCACGAACCCCAAGGGCGAGGACCCGGGCTGGGTGCGCATCAGCTGGGACGAGGCCATGGAATCCATCGGCAAGGGCTTCAACGAGGTCATCAAGAAGTACGGCGGCCAGGCTTGCTTCGGCATGTGCGGCACGTCGCGCCAGTGGGTATACGGCCCCTACGCATTCTACAAGTGGCTGTTCGACAGCCCCAACAGCCGCGTGGCATCTTCCATCTGCAAAGGCCCGCGCCGCCTGATGGGCTGGCTGAGCTCTGTTGACGGCGCCCCGTGGTTTGCGTTGCGCGACGGGCCACGCGTGTACGTGCAGTGGGGCACCTCGCCTGAAAACTCGAATTACGACGACTCGTGCCGCAACATCGTTGACAAGATGACCGAGGCCGACGTGCACATCTGCATCGACCCGCGCCTGTCCGGTTCGGGCAAGGAAGCCGATTACTGGCTGAACCTTGAGCCCGGCACCGACTGCGCGCTGGCGCTGTGCTGGCAGCACATCATCATCGAACACGACCTGGTGGACTGGGAATTCGTCAAGCGTTGGACGAACAGCCCCATCCTGGTGGTCGACGACATGGAGCCTACGGGCGGCCGCTACCACACGCTATCCACGAACGTGCAGGTCATGCCCGACCTTACCGGCGAAAAACTGAAGACGCGCCTGTTGAAGGAATCCGACCTGAAAGAAGACGGTTCGTGCCGCAGGTTCATGGCCTGGAATAAAAACGCCAACGACGGCCAGGGCGGCCTGGTGTACTGGGATACCGACGAAACCCAGTGGGAAGGCTGCCACCACACCGCGCCTACGCGCGACCAGATGGACGTCGTGTACGAAGGCACGTCGCAGGAAGGCTACCTGCCCCCGCTGTCTTACAACGAGCTGACTGACGCCGGCATCGACTTCGACATGACGGGCAGCCATCAGGTGACGCTGGCCGACGGCAGCGTGCACACCGTGCGCCCCGTATGGTCTTACTTGGTGGAGTCCGTGAAGGACTGCACCGTCGACTGGTGCTCGAAGATCACGAAGCTTGATCCGAAGCTCATCGAGGACGCTTGCCTGGCTTGGGCCACGCGCCCCGAGGGCCAGAAGTACGGCAACGGCGGCATCCACCTGAACCTGTCTCCTGACCAGGAAGGCGCCTGCACGCAAACCGTGCGCGCGGTGCTGAACCTCACCTACACCACCGGCAACTTCGACGGCCCCGCCGGCAACCGCGGCCTTTCACGCACGCCCGTCGACGAACAGTCCACCGCTGCCCCGGGCACGAACATGCCGCAGGCCGTCAAGCACGTGCTGTCCGGCCTAGGCGCGCTGCCGCCCATGTACGAGGGCACGGTGCCGAAGTACGAGATCACGAACCTGCCCGACCAGTACGACGTGTACTCCAACATGGTGGGCGCAGACAAGTACCCCGTCACAGCGCTGTACAACGAGTGGTGCGACGTCACCAGCATGTACGAGGCCATCCTCACCGGCGACCCGTACCCCATCAGCGCAGGCATCAACGAGGCCGGCTCATTCATGAACGAGGGCAACGCGAACCTGGCGTGGGACGCCCTGCAGTCGCTTGATATGTGGGTTGACCTGAACATGTTCCATCACCCCTCTACGGAGATGGCCGACATCGTGCTCCCCGTGGCGCACTGGCTGGAAATCAACAACATCCGCGTGTCCCAGGGCGCATCGGGCGGCATCGGCATGACGTGCCGCGCCGTCGAGCCCCCGGCAGACGTGAAGTTTGACTACGACGTGAACCGCCTGATCTTCGAGTCGTTCGAGAAGCAGGGCAATCCCAACGGCACGTGGACGAACATCAAGGGCGACGCGCCCGGCGCCTACGACTCCGACGAGCGCATGGAAGACTGGTTCCGCGCCCACAACGAAGTCGATGGCTTCGGCGACCGCTACCCCGGTTGCAAGTGGCAGCACATGCAGGAGTACGTCGATGACTTCCAGGAGCACGGCTGGTTCAACGCCAAGGTGCTTGAGCCGAACCGCTGGGGCACGTACCGCCGCTTCGAAACGGGCTGGATGCGCATGGGCAAAGACGCCTGCACCGCTTCCCCCTGGTCGAAGAACGAAGACGGCACGCCCACGGACAAGAACTTCGGCTGCCCCACGCCTTCGGGCTTGGTGGAAATCTGGTCCATCATGTTCGAGACGTACTGCCTGGACAAGGCCAACGAGTTCCAGCCCGGCAAGTTCGACGTCATGAAGGAAATCATGCCGAACTACGAGCCGTGCGTCAGCGCCCCGGGCGGCGCATGGGAAACCGAGCAGTCCAAGCAGGACTACCCGATCATCCTGACCACCGGCCGCCGCATCCCGGTGTACTTCCACTCCGAGCACAGGCAGCTGCCGTGGTGCCGCGAGCTGTGGCCCGTACCTCGCCTGGAGCTCAACCCCGCCGATGCCGAAAAGCTGGGCCTCAAGCAGGGCGACTGGGCATGGATTGAAGTGGAACCGCACTCCGACCTGGGCAAGCAGTACTGCACGAAAATTCGCCAGTGCGTCGATCTGTACGAAGGCATTGCCGAAGGCTGGGCGAACGCCGAGCATGCTTGGTGGTTCCCGGAGCTTCCGGCCCCCACGCACGGCTTCAAGCTGTCCAACGCCGAGTGCCTGTGGGACCCCATGGCCGCCGACAAGTTCATCAGCTCCACGCACATGCGCGGCGTGCGCTGCAAGATCTACAAGGCAACGCCTGAGAACTGCCCCGATGGCAAGGTCATTCCCTGCGCCACCGAGGACGGCACCGAAATCATCCACGATTCCTCCGACCCGCGTCTGAAGGAATGGATGCCCGACTATGAAATCAGGAAGGAGGCATAAACCATGACGCAATACGCCATTCTCACCGACTTGAACCGCTGCGTGGGCTGCATGGCATGCATGGTCTCCTGCAAGGTCATCAACGGTGTGCCCATCGGCTCGTACTGGAACAAGATGCTGCGCATCGGCCCCTACAAGCGCAAGGACTACAAAACGTCCAATGACGTGGACATGTACTACCTGAGCGTGCAGTGCCAGCATTGCGAGAACCCGAAGTGCGTCGAGGTGTGCCCCACCGGCGCCAGCCACAAGATGGCCGACGGCACCGTGCAGATCGACAAGGCCAAGTGCATCGGCTGCCAGTTCTGCGCCATGTCTTGCCCCTACAACGTCCGCTACCTCAACGAGGAAGAGCGCGTGGTTGAAAAGTGCACGCTGTGCGAGCAGCTGACCAGCCAGGGCGGCCTGCCCCAGTGCGTGGCCCAGTGCGGCGGCCGCGCCCGCTTCTTCGGCGATTTGGACAAGGGCATCGAAAGCTTCGAAGCGCCGCGCAACGCCTACAAGGCCGACCGCGAGCACAACGACTTCCAGTATGACCAGCTGTTCGAGGGCAACCGCATCACGTTCGGCGAGCTGGGGCAGCCCTACGACAAGCAAACCGAAGTGCACCACCTGCCGAACGCGGGCAACGACCCCAGCTTCGTGTACGTGCTGCGCGACCGCGAGTGGAAGGGAGATGAATAATGGAACTCCAATGGCCTTTGATTATCTTCACCACGCTCGTGTCGTGGTGCGCGGGCACGTTCGCCACGCAAGCGTACCTGGCGCTTAAGGGCACCGGGCAGAAAGCGCAGATACGCTGCTGGATTGTCTCTGCGGTGCTTCTGGTGGTTGGCGGCATCGCCGTGTTCTTCCACTTGCAGCATTGGGAGCGCATCTTCAACGGCTTCGGACACATTACCTCCGGCATCACGCAGGAGCTTATCGCCATCATCGTGCTTGCCATCGTGGCCGTGATTTACCTGGCCATGCTGCGCAAGAACAAAGGCAGCGTGCCGAAGTGGGTTGCCATCCTGGCCATCGTCATGAGCGCCGTGCTTGTGGTGGTGATGGGCCACTCCTACATGATGGAAGCGCGCCCGGCCTGGTGCAACGTGCTGTGGATCGTGTCGCTTCTGGGCGTGGCGTGCATCCTGGGCCCCGCAACGGTAGCCGTGGTGTGCGAGACGGTTGGCGAAGACGCCTCTGAGCTAGGCATGCCCGCATTCGTCGGCTCCATCATCAATGCCGTGGCCTCGCTTGCGGCGGCGCTGATGATCAACACCACCCACGTCAGCGAAGTGGGCAACTACTACGACCTGACGCACCCGATGAAGGACATCACCGCATCCGGCCTGAACGTCTTCGGCGGCGAAAGCCTTATCCCCACGCTGCTGATGATCGTCCTGGGCTGCGCGGCTCCGATTGCCTGCGCTTACATGGGCAAGAAGACCGGCAACTGGAAGGTGTACGGCACGGCGGCCGTGGTATGCGCTGTCATCGGCGCCGTGTGCCTGCGCGCCGTGTTCTACCTGGCAGGCGCCTCGGTGTTCGGCATCTACTAGGAAGCAAAGCGGGACGCCGCATCGCAGACGGCGCCCCGCTCAAGCTTGAAGGCCCTTACGGAGGCAGGATTCGTTTCCCCACCCCCTTGCAACGCGAATCCAGCCCCCGTAAGGGCCTTTTCGCGCGTTATGCTGTTGCGCTACTGTTCGCCTTGCGCAAGACCAGCTCGCTCGTAGGCTTCTTTCACGATGGCGTCGTCGGGCTTGATGTCGGCGACGATGTGCAGCGTGCACGTGGACGTCAGGCGCACTTTGCCCTGCTCGTCGGACACCACCACTTCGGACACGCACGTGGTGCGGCCGAAGTGCACGTTGCGAGCCTCAAGCACCAGCTTCTCGCCAATGCTAACGCCACGGATGAAGTTCACATTGCACGTTTGAGTGACGGCGTGTTTGCCGTACGACCACGTGATGGTGGAGCCCACCACGTCGATGATGGCCATCAAGAAGCCGCCGAACGTGCCGCCGCCCGTGTTCGTGGCGTTTTCCGGGATGGTCACGGTGCTGCGCGTATAGCCCGGCTCGATAACCTCGGGGTTCAGGTCGTTGATGTAGGCGCGGTTGCGGTCGTACAGCATCTGCAAGCTCACGCGCACGTGCTCTTTCATGGGTCCTTCGGGTGCTGTCATAAGATTCCTTTCTCGAAAAACGAACATGCCGCACGCGGGCGCGTGCGGCATGAGGGAAACACTACTTCTGATGAGCTTCGGCCTGTTTACGTTGCTTCTCGGCGAAGTGCTCTTTCGTAACGATTTTTGTAATGAACGTGCCTTCCGAAATGGTGTCGCCCAGCTCGTCGGTGGCAATAACGTGCCAGAACTGCTTGCGACCGCCGTACGAGGGCTCTTCGCGCTCAAGCTCGGCCACGCCGGTGATCATGCCGTCTTTGCGCGCCTTCTTGTGGCGAATGGTGGTTTCCAAGCCGAAGATCAGCTCTTTGTCGAAATCCGTTCGCTCTTCGGCCGCACGGCTTGCACACGACTCCAGCAGCGCGATGGTGGCGCCGCCATGCAAAAACCCGTGAGGCTGATAGATTTCGGGCCGCACCGGCATGCGCATCTCCACGCGATCGGCGCTGACGCTGACCGTGGTGATGCTCAGGGTGTCAAGCAACGTCATAACGTCCTCCTAAAACACGAAGGGGCCGCAAGCGCAGCCCCTTTGCTCCTACTTGGTTTGCAAACCCAGTATACTGATACGTTTAATCAGCTTCGCCGGACAAATCGGCAGGCGTGCCCTTTGCGGCTTTGAGCTGCTGCGCCGGCGCCTCATCAAACGGCGCATTTGCCTGCCGCAGCACATCAATCGGCTGGGCAACTTCGGGAATCAGTTCGGTTTCGCGCCGGTCGAACGGCACGCCACTACCCGCAAGCGGCACCGTGGGCTGCGCATCAGCCGCAGCTGCACCGCCCTGCTCCGCTGCCTCTTCCCGACGCAGACGCTCGGCATCGGCACGCGCTTCCTCTTCCAGGCGCGCCGCCGTAGCAGCCGTACCTGCAACAGCGCCCATATCCTGGTCGTAAGCCGCCTGCTTCACGTCGCCCTTGAACGCCTTCGTGGTGTTGATAAGCACCGCGCCGATGATAAACGGCATCCAGAACACGATGCCGCGATACACCAGGCCGATGGCCGTGCCTGCCGCCGCCGTCTCGCCAAAGCTGGTAAACGCCACCACCACGGCCGCCTCAACCACGCCGACGCCCTGCGGCGTGAACGAGATCATGGCGAACAGCGTTGCCACCACGTAGCCGCACACCAGCGCCGGCGCGTTCTGCACGCCAAAGCCGATGCCCACCAGCACGAAGCACGACAGCTCGCACAGGCTGGCAATCAGCGAGCAGCCATACGCCTGCAGCGTGGGCTTCGGGCTGTGGCCAATCATGCCGGCCGCCTCGGAAAACGCCTTCGCAATGCGATCGGCCCACGGCTCAAGCGGCTTTTTGCGCACGCGCGAAACAACCTTGCAGCTCAGCCGCTCCACGGGGCGCAGGATGCGCATGAGCGCGTCGGGCTTGCGATACGCAAGCACCAGCAGCATGACCATGGTTCCCACCAGGCACAACACCACCATGCCCATGCAGAACCACACCGGCGACAAACCCACCGTGGCCGCCAGGAAAATAAACGCGCACACCATCAGCGTGGAAAACGCGCCGTCGATGGTGATCTGCATCAGCAGCGCCGCGCCCGTGGCCTTGCCGGCGGGAATGCCACGCCGGCGCGCATCGTCCACCACCAGCGTAGTGCCCGCCAGGTTCATGGACGGCGCGATGGTGTTCATGAAGAACGTGCCGAACACCAGCGGCAACGTGGATTTCGGCTCCATGTACTCACCCACGGCGGCAAAGCTGCGCGAGTACGCGAAGCTTTGCGCGAAGTACTTGCACAACTGCGTGAGGATGGCCGCCACCAGCGGCAGGGGGCTTCCCTGCTTCATGGTTTCGCCAAGCTCAACCAGCTGGTCGCCGCGCAGGAACACCACCGCCAGCACGATGATGAGGATGACGCCCATGAACAGGTTTTTCACGTTGAATTTCATGCAGAAGCCCTTACTATTCGCCTTGCGCGCACGCAGGGCGCAGGGTCTGATCGTCTGAAGTCGCACTGCCGCCGCGCTGAGCCACGCAATCCGAAGTGGCATCGCCATCGCCGCGCGTCATGCCCGCGCACCGGGCCGAGTCACCCGAAACGCCAGCGTCGCTGGCGCACGCAGCTGCGGACGAAACGCTGCCGGCAACAGGCTGCAGACCGCTTATGAACTCGCGCAGGTCGGAGTGCAGCAGAAAGTCCAGCTCAGCGGCACCTTGCGCGCTCTCATCCGTTTCGATGAACAGAAAGCCGTAGCAGCCAAACGTAGGCACGTCGAACTGGCGCAGCTCAAGCACGTTGGCGAAGCGCTGGGAAAACGCCTGGTAATCGAACGTTTCCCCGCCCGTCACGCCCGCCGGCGGGTTCAGCAGCGACATGGTATACACATGGTTGCCCGCATAGGCGAACGCAGCGTCGAAGTCAGGCAGCGCACCGGTCAAAAACGCCTCGTACGTGCGGAAACCGAACGCGTGCTGCGCCACGTCGGTGCCGCCAAGGCCCGCAAAGCGCAGCGGGTTGAACTCGATGGGCCGCACCACGCCGTCTTCGCCAACGCGCACCTCAACGTGCACAGGGAAATTCCGCGCGCCCACCAGGGCATTCACGCGCGTCAGCCACGCTTCGAACACCGGCGCGTTCTCGCGCACGACGGCCGCGGACGTGGTGTACATGCGATCGGACGTGTCGTCGGGGCCGGCGAAGTCGTGGCGCAGCACGTTGAGCACGTGCGCCGCCCCCGCCTCGTCGAAGTACGCATCGAGCGCGTATTCCTGCCCCGTGATGTACTGCTCCAGAATGAAGTCGCTGCCGGCAACCACGCTATCGGGATACATTGCCGCCCACGTAGCCGCGTTACGCGCAAAGTCGGCCAGCGCGGCGTCCCACTCGGCGCGGCACGTCACCACATGCACGCCCATGCTGCAAAACCCGCGGGCAGGCTTCACCACGAACGGCACGTGCGCGGCAAGCTCGGCGAAATCAAGCTGCGGCAGCTGGTCAGCCGTGCAGGCGCGGAAGAAAAACCCCTCGTCAAGCTGGGACAGCAGCTTCCGCATGGCAACTTTGTCCTTGAAGGTTGCAATAGCGCGCGTCAGCGACCCGTTGTCGACGTGCTCGGAAATCCACGCAAGCGCGTTCTCGGAGTTCGTGTACACGCGCTCGCCCGCATCAAGGCGCGCGGCGGCTTCGGCGGCGTCCACCAGGTTCAGCGTGCGACCTGAACGAAACGCCTCGCAGCGCGAAAACGCGTTGCGCAGCACCGGGTGCTGGGATTGCTCCAGCCATTCAAGCAGCTGCGGCGAAGCATACGGCTTGTCAAGGATAACCACGTCCCAACCCCTTTCAGCGAACGCGCCGCCTGCCTCGCAGCGCTAGAACGTTCCATCTTCAACCTGCAAGTATACCGCGAGCGCCGCCTCAAAACGCCCCGGTTGTCCAGCCCCCACGCAAACGGTTGCCAACCTGAAACGCGCGCCCCAAAACAGCAAAAGGCGCGAACCCGTAGTTTGGGTTCGCGCCTTCTCCAATAGACAAATTCGCCAAGACCCTACAGTCCAACTTTCGCGGCGCTGTACACGCGGGCCTTGTCGCGGATGTTCTGGAAGTCGAACAGCACCGAAATCAGAAACGCGATGGTCAGCGGGCCGTTGACCAGGCCGTTGTGCGGCGCCAGCAGGAAAATCAGCGGCGCGCCGAACAGCATGATGGGCACGAGCAGCATCACCAGCAGACTGCCCATGCGCTTGTACAGCCCGTAGATAATCGACGCCATAACGTACAGGAACAGCCCCGTGGCGGCCGAGCCCACAATCGACAGCAGCGCAAGCGCCGCCGCTTTGCCCGCCACCACACCGGCCTCCATGCGCAGGTCCTTCTTCGCCTTCGCGAAGATTTCCTCGCTGGTTTGCGTGTCGGCGTGCGTGGCGCGGAACGGCGCGAAGGGGTCGAACGGGTCGTACTCCACGGTGAAGTCGCCAAACGGCCAGCCGGCGTTCGTGCCGCCCTGGCCGCGCGAGGCGCCGTGCATGCCGTCCCAGCTGGTCCACACATACGTGGTTTGCCCCGGCGTGCCGAACGGCCAGCCGGCAAAGGGGTCGAACGGGTCGGAACCGGCGCCCGCGCCCGAGCCGCCCTGGCCCGGCGTGCCGGCACCGTAGCCCGAAGGGTGCGCGTACGGGTTACCCGCATACGGACGCGGGTCGCGGCGCGGGTCGAACTCCGGCGTCCAGCTGCGATTGATCAGCACGTCGCGCGCTTCGTTGATCTGCTTCGTAAGCTCCTCGGCCTCGGCATGCTCTTTCGAGTCGAGCGGGAACTTGTCGGGATGATGCGCAATGACAAGCTTGCGGTGTGCGCGCTTGATGTCATCGTCGGTGGCGCCTTCGGAAAGGCCCAGTATTTTGAGTGCTTCTGACTTTTTCATAACGCTGACTATACGGGACGGCGTCGGCCGCGGCGGCAACGTCAGCCCGATGTCACGCATTCGTCAGAATCCGAGAACGAAACCGACACGAGAAATCATCCAAAAGTTCGCGAACGGCACGAACAATCCAGCCGAGAGGCGGCCAAGCAAGCCCCCTGCACGCAAAAAGCGGCGGCCCCGCGAAGGGTCGCCGCTGCTCAGCAAACGGTTTTCGCCCGCGCCGCCTAGTGGCGGAAGTGGCGGTGCCCCGTGAACACCATGGCGATGCCGTGCTCGTTGCACGCCTGGATGGACTCATCGTCGCGAATGGAGCCGCCGGGCTGGATGATGGCGGTCACGCCCCACTCGGCCAGCGTGTCCACGTTGTCGCGGAACGGGAAGAACGCATCGGAAGCGCACACCAGGCCCTTCGCCTCAACGCCCATGCGCTCACACGCCTCGTGCGCGCGCTTGCACGCCAGAAGCGCGCTGTCCACGCGGTTGGGCTGGCCCGGGCCCATGCCGATGCCGGCATGGTCGCGCGACACCAGAATGGCGTTCGACTTCACGCCCTTGCACACGCGCCACGCGAACAGGAGCTCGCGCATCTCGTCGTCGGTGGGCTTGCGGTCGGTGGGAACGGTGAACGTGGCCGGGTCCTCGGTCACGCGGTCCACGTCCTGCACCAGCACGCCGCCGTCAACCGAGCGCACCTCCACGGCCGCCGGCGCGTCCACGCCGCCGGTGCGCAGCACGCGCAGGTTCTTCTTCTGCTGCAAAAGCTCCAGCGCCGCCGACTCGAACTCGGGCGCGATCAGCACCTCCACGAACTGCTTGTTCTCGTTGATGTGCTCGACCATCTCAAGCGTGACGGTGCGGTTGGCCGCGATGATGCCGCCGAACGCGCTTTTCGGGTCGCACGCGAACGCCTTGTCGTAGGCCTCGGCGATGGTGGCCGCCGTGGCCGAACCGCACGGGTTCTGGTGCTTCAGGATGATAACGGCCGGCTCGTCGAACTCGCGCACCAGCGACCAGCACGCGTCGGTGTCCAGGATGTTGTTGTACGACAGCTCCTTGCCGTTGAGCTGCTCGGCGTTCACCAGGCTGTGCTCCTGGGCGAACTCCTCCACGCGGTAGAACACGGCCTGCTGATGCGGGTTCTCGCCGTAGCGCAGGTCCTGCTGCTTCTCCATGTACAGCGCGCACTCGGGCGGGAACTCGCCCTGGCCTTCGCCGTCCTCGCAGCCGCAGCCGCAGCCCTCGCCGTGCTCGTGCGGATGCGCGGCCTGAATCTGGTCGAACAGGAAGTCGGCGATGGCGCCGTCGTAGGCGTTCGTCTTCTCGAACACCTCAAGCGCCAGCTCCATGCGCGTGTCGCGCGTGGTGGCGCCGCCGTTTTCGCGCATCTCGGCCAGGATGCCCTCGTACATCTCGGGGTCGGTGACCACCGCAACGCTCTCGAAGTTCTTCGCGGCGCTGCGCAGCATGGACGGGCCGCCGATGTCGATGTTCTCGATGCAGGTGCCGAAGTCCGCGCCGGACTCCACCGTCTTCTCGAAGGCGTACAGGTTCACGACCACCATGTCGATCATCTGGATGCCGTGCTCGGCCGCCTCGGCCATGTGCTTGGGGTTGTCGCGCTTCGCCAGAAGCCCGCCGTGCACCATGGGGTGCAGGGTCTTCACGCGGCCGTCCATCATCTCGGGGAACTTCGTCACCTCGTCGATGGGCGTGACCGGCACGCCAGCGTCGGCGATGACGCGCGCCGTGCCGCCGGTGGAGATGATCTCCGCGCCGAACTCGTCGTGCAGCGCGCGGGCGAACTCGACGACGCCCGTCTTGTCCGTCACCGAGATGAGTACGCGCTTGACCTTCGGATCTGCCACTTACT
>NZ_CDRSTZ010000024.1:824-27605 GCF_977052095.1 Senegalimassilia sp. | reverse complement strand
CAATAGCTGCGCGGATGGCAGGCGCATCCGCCGCATCAAAACGATACGACACCGTCTGCGGCTGGGTCTCGTTGCCCGCCCGCGCCTGCTCGACGCGCACGAACACGCACTCCACCTGGGAATACCCCTGCTGCAACACCGCAAGCGCATAGCACGTTGCCTGCAGCAGATGCTTGTTGTGCAGCGCTTCGGCAGATTCTCCAGCCGTTCCGCCGGTCTTGTAGTCCACTACCAACGCCGTACCCGCCGGTGCGGTAAGCACACCCGACGCCGCAACGCGGGCAAGCAAGTCGATTTCGCCCTCAAGGAATGCCGGGGCCGCGGCGCTTCCCACCTGCAAGAAGAACGGCACTTCTGCGCGCGCGTCTTCGCACGCTGCAACGCGTGCAGCCACATCGCTGGCGAACCACCGCTCAAGCGCCGCATCCAAGCGGGCACGTTGCGCAGCCGTCAGGCCGCACGAACGCTCAAGCGCATGCTGACGAGCCGCGTCGGGACGCTCAAGCGCGCACCCCGGACGCCATGCCAGCACTGCCAGCTGCGCCAACCGGTGAAACGCTGTGCCCAAATCCGTTGCAGCGTCAGCATCTTTCGCGGTCAGCGACGCAGCGTCTTGCTCATCTTCGGCATCCCCGAAAACACCGGCGCCGTCATTCCGAGCGTCACTACAAGTAACGTCCCCGCTCGACGCATCGGCACTTGACGCATTCATGCCCGGATCAACCGCAACCGCCTCGTCCTCATCGCTTTCCACCGACAAATCGTCGAATGCGCCATGCCCCTCGGCAATGGACGAGTAGCTGAACACTCCTGCGCGATTGGGCGCGAACATCTTCCCGCGCTGCGGCTCGTAAGGCGGCACCGCCAAAATATCGATAGCCGAAGCAGACTGCGCATTGCCAGCCCATTCATCAGGCAAAACGCCATCAATCGCATCGTCATCAGCTGCGCACGCTTCGCGTGCGGAAGCTTTTTCCGCACGCGGCACTGCGCCAACAACGCAAGCAGCTTCAACGCTCTGCGCTGCAGCCGCGCACGCTTCGCCTACAGCAGCGTTTTCCGCACTCGCCTTCTCGCCACCGCAGGCATCATCAACGCCATGCACCGCACACGCGGCAGCTTCAGCACCCGCCGCTTGACGCCGCCCCAGCAGCTGATCAACGTTTTCCGCCGACGCGTGCACGCATTCAACGCGTGCGGGACGTTCGCCGCCGAAGTCGAACATGCTCACGCCCGGCTCGAAGCAGCAGCCCGCGCCCGCAAGCGCCGACTCCACATCGCCCCAGCAGCCCTTCGACAGCCCCGTCGGGTTGTCCTTCGTGGCTTTTCCGCGCATGGAAAGCACCAGCGCCTCTTTCGCGCGCGTCAGCGCCACGTACAGCAGGCGTCGCGCCTCGGCCGCCTCGCCGCGGCCTTCATGCAGCATGATGGCCGCACGACGGTCGGCCGGCGTTGCCGCACGCGTGACCATTTCGGCCAGCTCGTTTTCGTCGAACTCGGAAAACGGCTGATAAGCGCTGCTTTTTGCCACCAGCGACGACGTTTTCTCGCGCAGCCGCTCCAGCGTGCGCCCACCATCAAGCGACACGTACGTGCGCCCTGCAACCGTCGCGCTCTCAAGCGCCGAAGAGCGCGCGGAGTCGTCGCGCAGCTCGGCCACGGCCACAATGGGAAACTCCAGGCCCTTGCTGGCGTGCACCGTCATGATGCGCACGAAATCGCCGCCTTCGGCAGACAGCGCACCCGGCGCCTCTTTCGCCAGCTCAACGCGAAGCGCCAGCTTGGCGGCCACACTCGCCGGCCCCTTTGCGCCATCGGCCTCGATATCGCGCGCCATGCGAATGGCCTTGTACACGTTGCCCGCGCGCGCCACGCCCTCGGGGCCGGCGGCTTCAAGGCGCGCCAGCCACCCCGAGTCGGCCACGATGCCCGCCATGATGTCGGCAAGCGGCACGTTACCCACCTGCTCGGATGCCCGACGCATCAAGTGCGCGCACGCCACCAGCGGCGCCGACACGTCGCGCCCCGCGGCAACCTTGCGCTCCACGCTGCGGAACCCCTGGTCAAACGCACGCCTGCGCGGAATGCCGCGCTCATCGTCGAAGCCGGTGGACAGCTCCAGCAAATCATCGGCCGAAAGCGCGAACAGCTCGCTCGACAGCACCTCGAACAACGCCGACGTCCATTTCAGGTTCGCCACGGCCTGCGCCAAGCGCACCATCAGCGCCACCTCCGGCGCTCGGTTGAAAATGGAACCGCCCGCCACCACGCACGGCAGCCCTTCGGCACGCAGCGCCGCGGCATAATCGTTCGCACGGCTCATGCCGCCCAGCAGCACCACCATGTCGCTGTACGCATGTCCCGCCGCGGCGTATTCCGCAAACGTACGCGCAACGCGCCGCGCCGCAATCGCGGTTGCCTCGTCGGTGGAAACCCCGCGGTACGGCACGCAGGTAACCTGCACCTCAACGCGCGGCCCATCCGGCAAAAACGGCCGCTTGACCCGCGATTCTGCGCGTCCCGGCGCAAGCGACATGAAGCCAGCGCCGAACACCTGCGGCTGCGCGAACACGCGGTCGCACAGCGCCAACACATCGCGGTGGCTGCGGAAGTTGTCGGGCAGCTCGATGACGCCCTGCGCATTGCGCGCGCGCACGTCCTCCAAATGCCGGCGGTACACCGACACGTCCGCCCCGCGGAACCGATAGATGCTCTGCTGCGCGTCGCCAACGGTGCACATGCGCGAGAAGCCCTCGCCCGCCATGCGCTTGATCATGTCCACCTGCAGCTGGTCGGTGTCTTGGAACTCGTCCACCATCACCAGCTTGAAGCGGTTCGCATACGCCGCCTCAATAGCAGGGAAATCGCGAAACGCCCGTGCCGTGAACGCCAGCAGGTCGTTGTTGTCCAAAAGCCCCGCCTCGCGTTTGCGGCGCGCAAACGCCTGGGCCACCAGCCGCGCTAAGGCAACCAGCGTGTCCAGGTGCCCCGCAGCCAAGCCCGCACGCGCCTGAGCAGCGCACGCGAAGTACTGTTCGGCCAGCTCAGCCGCCTGTTCGCCATAGGGCGTGTTCTTGCCGAAATTGCGCCCAGGCACCGGAAAGGCGTTCATGGCCGCAAGCGCGCGCTCGTACGTCAACGCATCGGCAGCCCCCGACGTTATGAGTTCCTGCGCGCCGTCGAGCGCCTCTTGCGTGGCGCCTAAGAACTTGTCGCGCGTAGCACCCGGCTTCACGCCTTCTGCCAGGCAAAACGCCGTTTGCGCCACGTCGCACAGCTGCGAAAGCAGCGCCACCGGGCCTGTTGCGGCCGGCGGCAGCGCCAAGGCCGCCATGCCATCGGGATGCGCCGACGACGCTTCCACCAGCTCGCGCACCATGCCCTCCACCGAAGCCGTGCACGGCCCCGCAGAGCGCACAGCGAACTCCGAGAACAGCGCATCAAGGCGCGCAGGTTCGATGCCTTGTGCAACCGACACCAAGTCATCCCGGCCGCCAAGCACCTCTTCAAGCGACGCGTCAAGCAGCGTTTTCACCGTTGCCTCGTCCGCCACGGTAAACGCCGGGTCGATGCCCAGCTCAAGCGCGTGCGCGCGCAAAATCCGCGAGCACATGCCGTGAATGGTGGACACCCACGCGTCGTCTACCTTCAACGCCTGCTCGGTCATGCCTCCCGCGCGCAAAGCCCCCTTCACGCGCGATTTAATCTCGCCGGCGGCCTTCGACGTGAACGTGATGGCCAGCACCTGGCCGATATCGTCGATAAAACCGCTTTCCAGCGCATGCACGATGCGCCTGGTCAGCGTATATGTTTTGCCGCTACCCGCTCCCGCGCTCACCGCAAGGGGCGCGTCAAGCGTGTTCACGCACGCCGCCTGCCCAGCAGTCAAAGCCATGAGGCTACCCCTTCCTCTTCGAGCACGATGAAACCGGACACCACTTGCATGCCTCGGGCGTGGCCGGCCGCGGCTCGATATCGCCCGCCAGCATCCTCTCAAGCGCCGCTGCCACCGCTTCTTCCGTCTCGTCCAGCACGTCGGCAAACGGCCGATCGGCGCACATGCAATCCTTGTGCTTCATGTTCGGCAGATGCGCGTTTTCCAACACGCGGCCATCGTAAGCGCCCGTAGCCCGCTTCACGCGGCCATAGCACACGTACAGCGCGCCCACAGGATCAAGGCCCAGCGTGCGGCGCACCACCTGCGCATAGATAAGCGCCTGGACCTTGCCCAGGTGCCCCTGCTCGCGCACCGCCAGCGCATACGCACCCGACAACGAGCCCTTGTAGTCAATGACCACGCAGCGCCCGTCCCCATCAACGTCGATGCGGTCGGCCGTCCCCAGCAGCTTCTGCCCCGCGTACTCAACCGCGCCGCCGGCCGCCACATCGTATTCCAGATACGCCGGCCAAAACGTAGGCAGCAGCTGCGCTTCGTAATCCAAGTACGCCATCAGCTTGGCCTCAAGCTCGGCCAGCTCGCGCCGCTCCATCTCGCTGGTGGGAATCAAGCGGTTCACCGACGTGCGCAAATGCGGCTGCAGCGCCTTGTGCCGCGCAAGCACATCGGCCATCAGCTCGCGAGCCTGCGCCATGTTCTCGGCCGTCACCTCGCACTGCCCCAAATCCTCGGCGAAGTGCTTGTAGAAGCTATGCAGCACGTTGTGCGCAAAATCGCCCATCTCAAGCGGCCCGAAGCCCTCGTCCAAATCGTCAAGCCGCAGCCTTCGCTGCGCGAACCATTTGTACGGGCACTCCAGATAGCTTTCAATCTGCGACGGCGACAGGCACGGTTCGCGCAGCACCTCGCCGCCCTGCAGCACGCGCGGCAACACCACCAGCTGGCGCGCCGCCTTGGACAACGCCCCGGTAACAGGTGCAGCAACACGTGCCGCCACCTGCGGTTTCGCGCCCAGCATGCGGTTTTCGCACAGCGCATCCTCGCCACGCAGCAGCATGCCTTCCTGCAAAGCGGCAGGAAGCGAGTACACGTTGTCGATGTCGTCGGTTGCCGTCAGGTCCGCGCGATAACAATCGATGAACTCCTCCAGCACCGCGCACGCATACGTCGGTTCCGCCGACGCGTCGTTCAAGCTGCGCTCCAACACCAGCTCGCGCAGCGGCGCATGCTCCAGCGCGAAGAACGCCCTGCGCTGCCGCGCCAGCGCCGAATCCGTGCGGCCGATGCCCAGCTTCTCAAGCAGCGCGCTTGCCGCGGTTTCCCGATCTGCCGCAGGATACGCCGCGCTTGTCAGATCCGCAGCCACCAGCACCTCGCACGCACCGCGCCCCAACGCGGCAGCATCCTCTTGGCCGGCAATCAACACATCAGGGTACGGAAGGCCCGCAGCAGCAACCCCGCGCGGGGCAACGATGCGCGAAACGTCCACCTGCGCGCGTTCGAGCAGCTCAAACGCCGCTGCCGGCGCCAATCCCGCAAGCTTGGCCGCGCTTGCAACGCGATCTGCCGCCGAAAGCGCCGCAAGCTGCTCGGCGCGCCACGCCTCCGATCGGTTCGTCATGCGATGCACCGCAGCAACAAGCTCGGCGATGCCTTGCGCATCAAGCTGCGCGGCAACGCGCTCCATCGACGCGAACGCGGAGCTTTCCCGCCCTAGACGCTCGCGCACGGCCTGGCGATCGATCGACCGGTCCGCACGCATGTCGGCATCAAGCGCGAACGCTGCCTTCCTCGAAAGCCCCGAAAACGGCGACAAGGCCCAATCGGCCAGGTCAGCGCGACACCAGCGCTCAACATCGCACGCAGCGATATCGCCATAGCCCGCAATATGCGCCGTCCCCGATTCCGCGCAAGAAAACCGCCGCAGCGAAAGCAGCGCGCGCCCGAAATCAGTGTCGACGAACCGCCGACGCCCGCGCAGCGCAACCGCCAGCCCCTCACGCGAAAGTTCCGTCGCCACCTGCTCGAACAGCAGAGCCGGATTACTCGCAGCAACCACCACCCGAGCCGCAAAAGGCACATCGTGCCCTGCGCCCGCGCGTCCGTCGTCATCAACCGCAGCACGCACGATGTCGGCCAGCAACGCCGGCCACGCATACTGCCCCGACGGAAACGCGAACCTCACGCGCACACCCTCTGGAGCGCGAACCGGCCCCTCGTTGCCGCCCGCTGCATGCACCGTCACGTCAAGCGAACCACACGCAGCGAAAAACGCCTGTTGAGCAGCGGAAAGCGGTGCAGCATCCTCAAACAGCACCCGCACGGAACGCGCAGGCAATGCAGGCGCAAGCTCAGCCAACGCGCAGCCATATTCCACCAATCCCAGCTCTTCCAAACGCGCATAATAGGCCGCAACCAAGCGCAGCACCTGCACCTCGGCAGCCCCCACGCCCGCAAGCACACCTTCACCAGCATCAGCAACGGCAGCCTCGAACGCAGGCAACCCCGCCGCCTCGGCAACGCAGGCGGCCGCCACGCGGTCAAGCCCGCAAGCGCAACTTTGCTCGCCGTCGCACAGCACGCGCAGCAACGCCTCGCGCTGCAAACGCGAGGCAATAGCCCTGCCATCGCCGTACAGCTCCCACAAATCGGCAACCCACGCTTCAAACGTCGACACCGTCACGCCGAACAGCGCATCGCCCCTTGTGGCAGCGGCTTTTCGATACGCCACCGCCTGACCCATGGTCGGCAGCAGCACCACATCATATGCATTCATAGTATCCATGCCCACCATTCTATCGCACACCCAATTGCCCATCTGTACCACGCAAAGGACTCACAGCAACTTTTCCGCCCAATTCCTCTCTCAGCAACCAAAAAGGCCGGCCGCCCAAACGGACGACCGGCCCTAGCAAGCATCAGCCTACCACGCGCAAGCGAATCCTATTCGCCGTCGTACATGGCCTTCAGGCGCTCCAAGTGCGCATAGCGCTCGATGGCAGCCTGCTCGTTGCGCACGAACAGCTCGTCGGCGCGCTCGGGGAACTCGCGCGTCAAGCGGCTGTAGCGAGCCTCGTTCATGAGGAACTCCTGGTAGCCGCCCGCCGGCTCCTTGCTGTCCAGCGTGAACTTCTTGCCCGCAGCACCCTCGGGGTTGAAGCGGAACAGGTTCCAGTACCCGCAGTCCACGGCCTTCTTCATCTCGGTCTGGCAGTTGGCCATGCCGCCCTTGATGGAGTGCATCTCGCACGGCGAGTACGCGATGATCAGCGACGGGCCGTGATACGCCTCGGCCTCGTTGATGGCCTTGAGCGTCTGCGCGGGCTTCGCACCCATGGCAACCTGCGCCACGTACACGTAGCCGTACGCCATGGCAATCTCAGCCAGCGACTTCTTCTTGATGTCCTTGCCCGCAGCAGCGAACTGGGCAACCTGGCCGATGTTGGAAGCCTTCGAAGCCTGACCGCCGGTGTTGGAGTACACCTCGGTGTCGAACACGAAGATGTTGACGTCCTCGCCGGATGCCAGCACGTGGTCGAGTCCGCCGTAGCCGATGTCGTAAGCCCAACCGTCGCCACCGAAGATCCAGATGGACTTCTTGGCCAGGTACTCCTTGTGGTCAAGGATGCGCTGAGCAGCCTCGGCAACTTCGCCTTCGCCTGCGGCCACAGCCGGCAGCGCGGCAATCAGCGCATCGGCGGCAGCACGGCTGGCGGCCTTGTCCTCGCGGGCGTCAAGCCACGCCTGGGCAACCTCGGCAGCTTCAGCACCGGCATCGATGATGACCTGCGCCTCAGCGGCCAGCATGTTGTTCACGGCCTCGTAGCCAAGCAGCATGCCCATGCCGTGCTCGGCGTTGTCCTCGAACAGGCTGTTCGACCACGCCGGGCCATGGCCCTGCTTGTTGACAGTGTACGGGCTGGTGGCAGCCGGGCCGCCCCAAATGGACGAGCAGCCGGTGGCGTTGGAGATGTACATATGGTCGCCGAACAGCTGCGTGATCAGGCGCGCATACGCCGTTTGAGCGCAACCCGCGCACGCGCCGCTGAACTCAAGCAGCGGCTGCTTGAACTGGCTGCCACGCAGCGTGGTGTCCTCGATCTGCGGCTTGTCGACAACGTCGTTGACGCAGTAGTCAAACACGTCCTGCTGAGCAAGCTCGCCCTCAACGCCCACCATCTCAAGGGCGTCGGCCGGGCAGGCCTTCACGCACACGCCGCAACCCATGCAGTCAAGCGGGCTGATGGCCAGCGTGTACTTCAGATCCTTGACCTTGCCCTTCATAGGCAGCACGGTCATGGCCTCGGGGCCGGCGGCAACTTCCTCATCGGTCAGGCCGAACGGGCGGATGCAGGCATGCGGGCACACGAACGAGCAGCTGTTGCACTCGGTGCAGCTTTCAGCGTTCCACTTCGCCACGCTTACGGACACGCCGCGCTTCTCGTAGGCGGCAGCGCCCTGCTCCCACTGGCCGTCGGCGTAATCAACGAACGTGGAAACCGGCAGCGAGTCGCCGGCCATGCGGCCAACGGGCTGCATAACCTCGCGCACCTGCTTGACCAGCTCGGGGCGGCCCTTCAGCTGCTCGGGCTCGGCGCTATCAACGGCGTCGGCCCACGAAGCCGGCACGTCAACCTTCACGAACGCCGTGGCGCCCGCGTCGATGGCGCGATGGTTCATGTCCACCACGTCCTGGCCCTTCTTCAGGTAGGACTTCGTGGCGGCGTCCTTCATGTACTTCAGCGCGTCTTCAGCCGGCAGGATGTTGGCCAGCGCGAAGAACGCAGACTGCAGAATGGTGTTCGTGCGCTTGCCCATGCCCAGCTCAACGGCCAGGTCGATGGCGTTGATGGTGTACAGCTGCACGTTGTTGGCCGCGATGTAGCGCTTCGCCTCGGCCGACAGGTGGTGCTCCAGCTCCTCGGGCGTCCACTGACAGTTGATCAGGAACGCGCCGCCGGGCTTCACATCGTTGACGATCGGGAAGTTCTTCGTGATGTAGCTGGGGTTGTGGCACGCCACGAAGTCAGCCTTATTAATATAGTAGCTGCTGCGGATAGGCGCATCGCCGAAGCGCAGGTGGCTGACCGTCACGCCGCCGGTCTTCTTCGAGTCGTACTGGAAGTAGGCCTGCACGTACTTGTCGGTGTGGTCGCCGATGATCTTGACGGAGTTCTTGTTCGCGCCAACGGTGCCGTCGCCGCCAAGGCCCCAGAACTTGCACTCGATGGTGCCCGGTGCTGCCGTGTTCGGCGCAGCCGGGTCCTCGGGAAGCGAAAGGCCCGTCACGTCGTCGACGATGCCGATGGTGAACTCGCTGCGCGGCTCGTCCTTGGCCAGCTCGGTGTATATGGCGAACACGGACGCGGGCGGCGTGTCCTTGCTGCCCAGGCCGTAGCGGCCGCCGGTCACCGTGATGCCGGTGCGGCCTTCCACCATGAGCGCGTTCACCACGTCCAGGTACAGCGGGTCGCGCGCGCCCGGCTCCTTCGTGCGGTCAAGCACGGCAAGCTTCGTGCACGTCTCGGGCAGCGCCTCGGAGAACTTCGCGGTGACGAACGGACGGTACAGGCGCACCTTCACCAGGCCGACCTTCTCGCCCTGGGCCACCAGGTAGTCGATAACTTCCTCTGCAACGTCGCAGATGGAGCCCATGGCCACGATGACGCGGTCGGCGTCGGGCGCGCCGTAGTAGTTGAACAGCTTGTAGTCGGTGCCCAGCTTGGCGTTGACCTTGTCCATGTACTCTTCCACCACGGCCGGCAGCGCGTCGTACACGCCGTTGCACGCCTCGCGGTTCTGGAAGAAGATGTCGCCGTTCTCATGGCTGCCACGCATGCGCGGACGCTCGGGGTTCAGCGCATGGTCGCGAAACGCCTTCACGGCGTCGAAATCGCACATATCGGCCAGGTCGGCGTAATCCCACACGGCAACTTTCTGCACCTCGTGCGACGTGCGGAAACCGTCGAAGAAGTTCAAAAACGGCACGCGGCCCTTGATGGCGGCCAAGTGCGCCACGGCGGACAGGTCCATGACCTCCTGGACGTTGCCCTCGGCCAGCATGGCGAAGCCGGTCTGGCGGCAGGCCATAACGTCGGAGTGGTCGCCGAAGATGTTCAGCGCGTGCGTGGAAACGGTGCGGGCGCTCACGTGGAACACGCTGGGCAGCTGCTCGGCTGCGATCTTGTACATGTTCGGGATCATGAGCAGAAGGCCCTGGGAAGCCGTGTACGTGGTGGTCAGCGCGCCGGCTGCCAGCGAGCCGTGCACCGCGCCCGCCGCGCCGCCTTCGGACTGCATCTCGCACACTTTGACCTTCGTGCCGAAAACGTTCTTCCTACCGGCTGCGGACCACTGGTCGACCAAGTCGGCCATGGGGCTTGAGGGCGTGATCGGGTAAATGCCGGCAACTTCCGTGAACGCATACGAGACGTGCGCTGCGGCGGTGTTGCCGTCCATCGACTTGAATTCTCTCGTCATTTCTTCTCCTAAGCTTGCCCGCAATGTGCGCGGATCGAAAGCATCGTCTGGCCGTACGCTGATGCATATTAACAGTCTTGCGAATCCCGAAAAACCCGGGCGGCGTGAAGTTTTGATTTCGGGCCGCCCCGGTTCGGCAAGCGGTCTCGTAGGGTTTCCAACCTACCGTCCACCGGCTGGGTCAACCGTTCGCCCCTTCTATTCAACCGCTCGCCGCGCATCGGCAAAACCCCAGGTCGCCGCTCATGCGGGCATTTGCTTGTAACGGAAAAGTTAAACGTTTACCAGTCCTTTATTTTCCGTGGCTAATCATCCATAATGGTCATCGTTTGCTGTTTGCGCATGTGCGCTTGGGCACATGCCAAGCTCGGGGCAAACCCGCCCCGAATACTGAACGGAGGGAATCCATGGAACAGCAGTCTTCTCTGTCTCGCCGCACTTTCCTGGCAGGCAGCGCCGTGGCCGCCGCAACGGCCGGCCTGGCACTGACCGGTTGCGGCAGCAACAACTCCTCTTCTTCCACCGACACGGCGAAGAAGGATAGCGGCACCGCCGCAGCGGGCGGCACCCTCACCGGTGCATGCGCCTACAGCTCCACGAACGTCAACCCCATCGGCAACAGCTCCGCTCTGATGCTGGCCGCCACGTGGCACGTGTTCGAGGGCCTCTACGACATGGACCTGCACACCTACAAGACCTACAACGCGCTGGCAGCCGCCAAGCCCACGAAGGTCTCCGACACCGAGTACGAGGTTGCCCTGCGCGACGGCGCCAAGTTCTCCGACGGCACCGACGTCACCGCAGCCGACGTGGTGAACGCCTTCGAGCTGAACATGGCCGACGCCACCTACGGCGCGTTCCTGGAGTTCATCGACTCCGTCGCCAAGAAGGACGACAAGACCGTCACCTTCACGCTGAAGTACCCCTTCGAGAGCCTGCTTGAGGGCCGCCTGTCCGTCGTGAAGGTCTTCCCCGCCTCCCAGACCACCGATGACCTGAAGACGGCTCCTATCGGTTCTGGCCCCTGGAAGTACGACAAGATCAACGGCGACGACCAGGGCTCCATCGAGTTCCTCCCCAACGAGTACTACAACGGCGAGTACAAGGCCACGGCCGACGCCATGCACTGGGACGTGCTGCTTGACGACACCTCCCGCACCACGGCCCTGCAGGAGGGCTCCGTGCAGGTCATGGAGAACGTGCCGGACGCCAACGCCGACCAGCTGACGGCCGCCGGCGCTACCGTCGAGTACATCCAGGGCTTCAACCAGGCCTTCCTCATGTTCAACACGCAGAAGGCCCCCTTCAACGACAAGCGCGTGCGTCAGGCATTCTTCTACGCCATCGACGTTGACAAGCTTATCTCCAACGCCCTGAACGGCCATGCCGCCAAGGTCACGTCCTTCCTGCCCAAGGACCACAAGAACTACCACGAGGCCTCCACGGTCTACGCCTACGACAAGGACAAGGCCGCCTCGCTCATCAAGGAAGCGGGCGCCGAGGGCACGTCCCTTGAGCTCATGGTCAACAACAACTGGGTGAAGAACCTGGCTGCTCAGATCAAGAACGACCTGGATGCCATCGGACTGAACGTCACCATCAACGAGACGAAGATCGACTGGGCCAAGCTTGCTCCGTCCGACTCCGAGCTGCCCTACGACGTCATGCTGACGCCGGGCGACCCGACCTGCTTCGGCAACGACCCCGACCTGCTCATGTCCTGGTGGTACGGCGACAACGTGTGGACCAAGGGCCGCAGCTGCTGGCAGAAGGCCGGCGACGGCAAGTGGGAAGAGCTGGCTGCCCTCATGCAGCAGGCTCGCGAGGCCGATTCCTCCAAGCAGCAGGAGCTGTGGAACCAGTGCTTCGACATCATCGCCGAGGAAGCTCCGCTGTACCCGCTGTTCCATCGCGAGCTGGCCACCGGCTATCAGGCCGGCACCATCACCGGTTTCGAGCCCATCGCTACCACCGGTCTGGTGTTCCTGGGCGCTTCCGCCAAGGCGTAAGTCTTTTCGGCAAGCGGCGCAACCAGCCACATTTTCTCGACATGAAGGGCCGTTCCCTGCGGGGAACGGCCCTTTTTCCGTCATGAACGGCATATTCGTGTAAAACTATGCGCGCGTGCTGCGGTGATTGTTTCTTTTACCTATATAAGCGCGTAAATCTCCTATAAAATGCACTGTTGGCTGTTTGCACGCGGGCCGCTTCAAACGCGGTCGGCCGGCGTGCGAGCAGCTGGAAATATTGGACGAGAGTCAAAAGAGCGAAAGGAGGGTCTGGTGAGCAACCTTCTGCGATTGATCGGACGGCGCCTCATTGCGCTGCCCATCATGTTGTTCGGTGTCACCATCCTCGTGTTCCTCATCATGGCGCTTTCCCCTATCGACCAGGCATACCAGGTTCTGGGCGAAAACGCCACGGTGGAACAGGCAGACCAGTACCGCGAAGAGCATGGGCTGAACGACCCCGTGCTTGTGCAGTACGGCAATTACATGGTGGGGTTGTTCCAGGGTGACATGGGCACCTACGGAGCAAGCAACATGTCGGTGTCCGACCGTATCGGTTCGGCGCTGCCCGTTACCCTACAGCTAACGTTTATGGGCCTGATCATTGCGGTGATCTTCTCCACCATCCTCGGCGTGATATCGGCGTTGTATCGCGACCGATGGCCCGACCAAGTTATACGCGTGTTCTCCATCGCATGCATTGCCACCCCGTCGTTCTGGCTTGCCGTGCTGATGATTCTGTTGTTCTCTTCCATGCTGCACTGGTTGCCGGCATCCGGCGCGCTGCCCGATTTCACCACCGATCCCGGTGGATGGATCGCGCGTATGGCCATGCCCGCCGTGGCGCTGGCCATCCCGGTTACGGGCCAGATGACGCGCGTTATCCGCACGTCCATGGTTGAGGAACTGGACAAGGACTACGTGCGCACCGCCATCGGCGCCGGCATCCCGAAGAGCATCGTCGTTGCCCGCAACGTGCTGCGCAACGCGCTCATCACGCCGGTTACCGTACTCGGCCTGCGCATCGGCTACCTCATCGGCGGCGCCGTGGTTATCGAGGTCATCTTCAACCTCCCCGGCATGGGCGCTGCCATCATGTCCGGCATCCAGTCGAACTACGTCATGCTTGTTCAGGGCGTTGTTCTGGTGGTTGCCTTCACGTTCATCATCATCAACATCATCGTGGATATGCTTTATATCCTGATCGACCCTCGAATCAGGACGGTGTAGCATGGTTCAACTTCGTGGAAACCTTACCAAGAAGATGGAGGACAACGCCGGCAAGGTGCGCTTCAGGCATCTGAAGGCCATGACCGTCGGGTCCCGCATCTCCCTTATCGTGCTCTTGCTCGTTGCCATGATCGCCGTGCTGGCGAACATCATCGCGCCGCACGACCCCTATGAGATCTTCACCGCCCGCATGGCCCCCGATTCGCAGTTCCTGTTCGGTACTGACGACAAGGGCCGCGACGTGCTGTCGCGCATGATGTACGGCGCGCGCTACTCGCTGGTCATCGGCTTGGGCGCAACCGCGTTCGCCCTTGTGGCCGGCTCCATCGTCGGCGCCATCGCCGCCGTGTCGCGCAAGTGGGTCTCGGAAGTGATCATGCGCATCTGCGACATCATCATGTCCTTCCCCGGCATCGCCCTGGCTGCCACGTTCGTGCTGTCCTTCGGCGCATCCATCCCGTCGCTGATCTTCGCCATCGGCTTTTTGTACATCCCGCAGCTTGCCCGTATCGTGCGCGCGAACATCGTGTCCGAGTACGGTCAGGACTACGTGCGCGCCGTCATCGTCTCCGGTGCCCGCGCACCGTGGATCTTGATGAAGCACGTGGTGCGCAACTGCCTGGCTCCCGTCATGGTGTTCACCATCGTGCTCGTGGCCGACGCCATCGTGTTCGAGGCATCCCTGTCCTTCATCAGCGCCGGCATCCCCGAGCCTACCCCCACGTGGGGCAACATTCTGGCTGACGCCCGCAACGGCGTGCTGTCCGGTCGTTGGTGGCAGGCGCTGTTCCCGGGCCTGGCCATCATGATCACGGTTCTGTGCCTCAACATCCTGTCCGAGGGCATCACCGACGCCATGGCCGCTGCTCCTAAGGCTCCCGTTGCCGCCGACGACGCCGCTCTCAACGGCGAGCGCGAGGCTGACCGCCTTGTTGCCGACCCCACGCTTGCCTACAAGGCCCAGGCTGCCGAGCTTGAGCGCCGCCTGGCCACGCTGCGCGAGGTTGAGACCAAGCGCACCGACCGCTTCCCGGCGCACACCGACGTGCCGCCTATCCTGGAAGTGAAGGACCTGTGCATCAAGTTCCCGCGCCACGGCGACGTCAACGTCGTCGACCACGTCAGCTTCGTGGTGCGCCCGCGCCAGACCATGGGCCTGGTGGGCGAATCCGGCTGCGGCAAGTCCATCACCAGCCTTACCATCATGGGCCTGCTTGACCCGAAGGCGCAGATTTCCGGCCAGATCATGTACAACGGCCAGAACCTGCTTGACCTGAACCAGAAGCAGATGAACGCCCTGCGCGGCCGCGAGATCGCCATGATCTACCAGGACGCTCTGTCCTCGCTGAACCCGTCCATGCTCATCAAGGCCCAGATGAAGCAGCTCACGAAGCGCGGCGGCACCCGCAGCGCCGAGGAACTGCTTGAACTGGTAGGCCTTGACCCGAAGCGCACGCTCGACTCCTATCCGCACGAGCTTTCCGGCGGCCAGCGTCAGCGCGTGCTCATCGCCATGGCCCTGACGCGCGACCCGAAGCTCGTCATCGCCGACGAGCCCACCACCGCCCTTGACGTGACGGTGCAGAAGCAGGTTGTCGATTTGCTGAACCGCCTGCAGAAGGAACTCGGCTTCGCCATGGTGTTCGTCAGCCATGACCTGGCGCTGGTGGCCGAGGTGGCCAACTCCATCACGGTCATGTACGCCGGCCAGGTTGTTGAGCAGGGCCCGGTCAAGGACATCCTGTGCAGCCCCATTCACGAGTACACGCGCGGCCTTCTGGGCTCCGTGCTGTCCATCGAGGCGGGCACCGGCCGTCTGCATCAGGTTCCCGGCTCCGTGCCGTCCCCGAAGGACTTCCCCGAGGGCGACCGCTTCACGCCGCGTTCCAGCCACCCGGACAAGGTGTCGCCTATCCGCCCCATGCTCAAGCGCGTGAAGGGCACCGACCACTACTACGCCGAGCTGCCTGACAGCGAGCTGAAGCGTATCGGCATTACGCCGTATCTCGAAGGAGGTGAGCAGGCATGAGCGAAGTGACGAACAACGCTGCTGCCTCAAGCGAGCAGACCCCCATCATCTTCCTGGATGACATCCGCGTCACGTTCAAGACGCGTACCGGCTCTCTGCTGCACCCGAACAAGGTGCAGGCCGTCCGCGGCCTTACGCTGAAGCTGATGCCCGGCGAAACCATCGGCATCGTCGGTGAATCCGGCTGCGGCAAGTCCACCACCGCCAACGTCATGTGCGGCCTGCAGTCGCCCACGTCCGGCAAGGTGTACTTCAAGGGCCAGGACGTCACGAAGCGCACGGCCGACATGCGCAAAACCATCGGCCGCGTCATCTCCGTGGTGTTCCAGGACCCGGCAACGGCCCTGAACGCCCGCATGACCGTGCGCGACCAGCTGGCCGACCCCATGATCGTCCACAAGGTGGGCGACAAGGCTAGCCGTGCGAAGCGCGTCCGCGAGCTTATCGAGATGGTCGGCCTGCCGGAAAGCGTGCTTGACGCGCTGCCCGGCCAGATGTCCGGCGGCCAGCGCCAGCGCGTGGCTATCGCCCGTGCGCTTGCGCTCAAGCCCGACGCCATCATCGCCGACGAGCCCACGTCCGCTCTTGACGTGTCCGTGCGCGCTCAGATCCTGAACCTGCTTATGGACCTGAAGAAGGAGCTGGGCCTGTCCATGGTGTTCATCAGCCACGACATCCAGACCGTGCGCTATATCTCGGACCGCATCATCGTCATGAACGCGGGCCAGGCCGTCGAGCAAGGCACGGCCGCCGAGGTGTTCAACCACCCGAAGGACGACTACACGCGCCTGCTCCTCGGCGCCGCCCCGTCCCTCCTCCACCCCGACCTGGGCAAGTAAATCTGAGCATGAAAAAGCCCCCGCTTCGGCGGGGGCTTTTCTTTTTACAGAACCGAACGACCAGGAGCCCGTGTCTAGTGTCCAACAAAGCGAGTTCCGCACGAGCCAAAAGCCCCAGTGGGGCTTTTGTGCGAGCAGGACTGTCTGAGCGACTTGGATACCAGACACAGGCTCCGACCGGGATAGAAAAAGCCCCGTACAGGGCGGGGCTTCGCAATCTCGGGTTTACTTGCTTGCGGCTTCCACGAACCAGCTGGTGATGGACGTGGGGTGCGTGATGGCGGTGCCCACCACCACGGCCCAGGCGCCGGCGTCCATGGCGGCCTTCGCATCGGCCGGCGTATGCACGCGGCCTTCGCAAATGACCGGCTTGTCCGGGAACTCGGACACCGCCTGGCGCACCAGCGCCACGTCCGGGCCATCGGCCATGCCGCAGTCGATGGCGGCGCCGGGGTGCGACAACGTAGTGGACGCAATGTCGCAGCCGATGGCGAATGCGTGGCGGATATCCTCGATGGTGGCGCAGTCGGCCATCACCAGCACGCCCTCTTCCTTCAGCGGCAGCACCGTGTCCTCAAGCGTTTTGCCGTCCGGACGCGGACGATCAGTTGCGTCGACGGCAACGATATCGGCGCCGGCCATAACGCACGCACGCGCGTGGCGCAGCGTCGGCGTGATGTACACGCCCTCGTGGCCTTCCTTCCAGATGCCGACGACGGGCACTTCCGTGCGGCCCTTGATGGCCGCGATGTCGGACAGGCCCTGGCAGCGGATGCCGCCCGCGCCGCCCAGCTCGCACGCACGCGCCATCTGGGCCATCGTTTCCGGATGGCGCAGCGGCTCGCCCATGTACGCCTGGCAGCTGGCGATAACCTTGCCGCGCAATTGTTCGATGATGGGATTCATTTCCCCAACCTTTCCTATCGCGAAAGCGGGCGCGCCTGCGCTGCGCCCGCCCCTATGGTTTACAATCTATCCGTCTTAACGCTCAAGCTCCAGCGTGTCCAGCAGGTCTTCGGCAGCACCCACCAAAGGCGCATGGTCGCCCAGCTCAGCCGCCAGAATAGGCAGCCCGCGCTGCGCCGGCGGAATCTGACGCTCGAAACCTTCCTGCACGGCCGCACGCCAACGCGTGCCCGCCTTCGGCACCGAACCGCCGATGACCACCATGTCGGGGTCCAGCAGGTTCGTGATGCCCGCGATGGCCTCGCCTAACGCGATGCCCGCCTGCATGATGATGTGGTGCGCCAGCGGTTCGTCAGCCGCCGCACGACGCGAAACCTCGGCGCCGTCAACAGGCTCGCCGCCCGCTTCTGCATAGCGCGCCTCAATGCCGCTGCCGGAAGCCACCAGCTCCAAGTGCCCACTGCCGCCGCACACGCACGGGATGCCCACGGCCTGCGAACACGCGATGTGCCCGATTTCGCCTGCGAACCCATGGTTGCCGCGCACCAGCTTGCCGTGCGCGATTACCGCGCCGCCGATGCCCGTACCAGCGGCAATCATCATGCACGTCTGCGCACCGCGAGCCGCGCCCCAGCGTGCTTCGCCCAAGCCGTGAGCCTGCACATCGTTCAACACGGACACGGGCACCTCGCAGGATTCCTCCAAACGATCGCGCACCGGCTGGCCCGTCCATCCGGGCATAATCTCGTTCGCATAGGCAATTCCGCCTGTTTTGGCGTCCACGCGCCCCGCCGTGCTCACACCGATGCCCAACACGTCTTCGCGACGCGCGCGGGCTTCAGCAAGCAAGCTGTTGGCCATGTCGCACACGGTTACCAGCACCGGCCCTCCCCCGCGCTTCGCATCGGTGGGAATCTGACGCTCGTACACCACCTCGGGTGCCTGGCCGGCCTTCGCATAGCGCAGAAGCGCGCCGGCTATTTTGGTGCCGCCGATATCAAGCGCGGCAACAACAACGGGATACTCCATGCACCCCATCCCTTCTCTCGAAAACACACGCACCGAAATGGGACAAAGGGACAGTTCCATTGTCCCATTTCGCACATGCGACAATGGTACCTCAGCGGTTGTCTCCCCGCACCCGCCAGCCCCGAAAGTATGCCCAATCTGCGACAAGCCGAAACAGCAACCTCTTGTAGCGAGACAAAGGGACAGTCCCTTTGTCTCGCTACACGCAAGACGCAAAAAGCCGGTGCAGGCCAAATGGCTTGCACCGGCTTTTGAAAGCAACCGATTCGCTACTTGCGAATAGGAGCGTCGGCGTCCATGAGGCCAGCCTTCTTGATGACCTCGACGATGGCCGCCACGTCTTCACCCTCAAGCGCCTGCACGGGCTCGCGCATCTGGTTCGTGTTGAACACGCCCATCTGCCACAGCGCCGTCTTGAACGCGCCCACGCCGGCGCCGAAGCCGACGGTGGCCTTCACGACGCGCGTGAGGAACATGAGGCGAGCCAAGTGATCCTGCAGCTCCTTGACGCGGTTCCAATCGCCCGCCTGAGCGGCCTTCCACTGCTCCACGTAGCTGTAGGGGTCAAGGTTGGCCAGGCCCGGCACGCTGCCGTCAGCACCAGCCAGGTACGCGCCGTCGACGCACACCTCATGGCCGGTCAGCAGCTGCAGCGGATGGCCAGCGTCCTCGTTCTCCAGCACCAGCCAACGGAAGCTCACGTCGTCGCCGGAGGAGTCCTTCACGCCCTGCAGCACGCCGTCCTTGCCCAGACGCACCAGCATGGTGGGATCAAGCTTCGTGTGCACGCACACGGGCAGGTCGTAAGCGAACAGCGGCAGGTCCGTATGCTCGCGGATGGCGCGGAAATGGCGCTCGGTTTCCTTCGGGCCGCCCAGCGCATAGAACGGAGCGGTGGCAACCAGCGCGTCAACGCCGTAGCCCTTCGCGCGCTTGGCCTGGTCGACCACGCGCAGCGTTTCCATGTCGATGATGCCGGCCAGCACGGGCACGCGATGGTTCACGATGGCCACGGCCTCCTGCAGCACGTGATAGCGCTGCGCGTCGGTGAGGAACGCAACCTCGCCCGAGGAGCCCAGGAAGAACAGGCCGTCGACGCCAGCGTCGATCATGCGGTTGATGGAGCGCTCGAACGCCTCCAGGTCAAGCTGCTTCTTCTCGGTCAGCGGGATGACCACCGGGGGGATTACGCCGTGGAACGGAGAATCGGTCATGATAAGTACCTTGCCTCTTTCTTAGTGAGATGAGCAAACGATATGAGGATAGACGTGCAGGTAACGGTTCGTCAACGTGGGCGGGAAACCCTCACAAACAAAGGACGGACTTGGCCGTACGGTGCAGGATTTTCCGCGAACGGCGCAAGCGGGGGCACCAGTCGCCTCAGCCCAAAAACGCCCCAAAGCCGCCCGCGCAGGAAGCGGGCCCATTGGCCCGCTTCTGCCTATTGCCATTATCAACTGGGCTGCGACCCGTCTCCGCGACGCTGAGCACCAGGCACGCCCGCCCCCACGTCTACTTCAGCACGCGGCCGCGCAGCACCACGTGCTTGATGTTCAGATCGCGGTCGAGCACCACGGCGTCCCCCACGTACCCCGGGGCAATGGCGCCGCGCTCCCCTTCCAGGCCCAGCGCCCGCGCCGGGTTCACGCTGGCGGCCTTCACGGCGCTGATAAGCGGAATGCCCATGCGCTGTACCGCCGTGCGCATGCACGCCATGACGTCGGACACGCTGCCCGCCAGGCTGCCGTTGGCAATGGTGGCGCGGTTGCCGCGCACGGTGAACTGCTGGCCGCCCAGCTCGTATTCGCCATCGCCCAAACCGCAGGCGCGCAGGCTGTCGCTGATCAAAATCATACGGTCGTCGCCGAACAGCGCGAACGCCAGGCGTACCATGGCCGGATGGATGTGCACGCCGTCGGCGATGATCTCTGCCGTCACGTCGTTGCGCTCGGCGCCGGCGGCAATAGGGCCCGGGTCGCGATGATGCAGGCTGGGCATGGCGTTGTACAGGTGCGTCATATGCCGCGCACCCGCATCGAAGGCCGCGCACGCCGTATCGTAATCCGTGCACGTGTGCGCCACGGAAACGCGCACGTCGTGCGACACGCTGTGGATGAAATCCAGATTGCCCGGCTGCTCGGGCGCCACGTCCACCAGCTTGATAAGCCCGTGCGCCGCAGCCTGCAAGCGCGCAAATTCCTCCACAGACGCGCTGCGCACATACGCCGGGTTCTGCGCTCCCACCTTGTCGGGCGCAATGTAGGGGCCTTCCATATTGATGCCCACTATGCCCGCCTCGTCGTCCGCCGTCGCATGCTCGGCCACCGACGCCACAATCGGCGCCAAACGCTCCTCGGGCAGCGTCATAGTGGTCGGGCAAATAGCCGTCACGCCGCGCGACGCCTCGTAGCGCGCAATGGCTGCAATGCCCTCTTGCTCGGCATCGCAGAAATCATGCCCCATAGCGCCGTGGAAGTGCACGTCAATCAGGCCCGGAATCACATAGCAGCCCTGCGCGTCCACGTCGTGCGCGCCGGCCGAGCCCGTTGCACCCGCCGGCTCAACGCGCGCGAAACGGTCGCCTTCCACCACCACGTCGCGCTCGCGGAAGCACTGCCCATCGAACACCATGCCGTTGACAATTCGCATATCCCTTTTGCTCCTTTCACGAAAAAGGCTTTCCGATGACGGAAAGCCTTGCATTGTGTTTCTTGAAACCGACGAAGCGCCCCTACAGCAAAGAGCCAGCCTCAGCGTCCACCACCACGGTGACGTTGGGATGCAGCTGCAGAATGGACGCCGGCACCTGCGGGGTGACCGGGCCGAAGAACGCATCGCGCACAATCTGCGCCTTGTCCTGGCCGCTGGCAACCACCAGGATGGCACGCGCCTTCATGATGGTGCCGATGCCCATGGTGTACGCCTCGCGCGGCACATCGTCCACGGAATCGAACAGGCGGCTGTTCGCGTTAATGGTGCTTTCCGTCAGCTGCACCAGGTGCGTGCGAACCGGAAACTCGTCGCACGGCTCATTGAAGCCGATGTGGCCGTTGTGGCCCAAGCCCAGCAGCTGCAAATCGATGCCACCCGCTTCGCTGATAGCCTGCTCATAGCTTTCGCACGCCGCTTCCGCGTCGGGGTTGGCACCATCAGGCACGCTGGTGGCCTCAGGGTCGATGTCCACGTGGTCGAACAGGTTCTTCTGCATGAAGTAGCGATAGCTCTGGTCATGCTCGGGAGACAGCCCGCGATACTCGTCAAGGTTGAACGTGGTGGCCTGTTCGAAGCTGATACGGTCGTTCTGGAAGTCCTCGACCAGGTCGGCGTACAGGCCGATGGGCGTAGAACCCGTGGCCAGGCCTAGCGTAGACGTGGGATCAACCACCAGCTGCGCGGCAATCAGGTCGGCCGCACGGCGGCTCATGTCCTCATACGTCTCTTCGATGAACAGTTGCATGACTACCCTTTCTTGTTGAATCGCCTGAAATATGACTCACCTGTTGAACAGTCTTACGTTATCACGCTTGCGGCGCGTCTGCGCATTACGTCCAGAACAACACCGTTTCAATAATGTCTTGATACGACCAGGGGTAAATATCCGAGAACCAGCCGGTTTCGGGAATGAAGCACACCAGCGCACTGTACAGCATCGAAATGGACACCAGCACCAGCAGAACTTTCATAAGCAGCTGCTGCGTTTGCGTACCCGGGCGCAGATTCTCGTTCACGATGAACACTAGCAACACCACTGCCGCCAAGAACATGAAGCTGAAGTCGGCGAAGTAGCGCTGCAAGATACCGGCCATCTCCGCGTCCATGAGCGCTACCACCACGCCGCCGAACAGCAGCGCGATGATCACGCCCGCGATGGTGCGCGTGGAACGCGTCTTGAATCGCAGTTCCAAGATGCGCTTGGCAAACGGCAGCACCCACAGGATGGGCAGACACGCCAGCACGCCGCCGAACGTGATTTCCTTGATGGTTTGCCCCAGGTACGTGGTTTCAAACGGCGCCGCCTGCAGAAACGGGAACACGCCGGTGACGCTGGGCGGCTGCAAGAAATACGCGAACAGCGCCGGCGCCAAGCGGCCGATATTCCAGCCGCGCTTCGTCATATCGTTCACCGTCAGGTTGTAATTCGCGCCAAAATCGGTGAAGCTGCCGAAACGCGCATGGTTGTACAGCATCAACCCGGCGGCAACCACCACATACGGGGCCACCAGGCAACCGAATTCTACGGCACCGCGACGCGTAAGGATGCGGCGCTTCGTGATGTACTTGCGCCAGAACAGCGGGAACGCCACCAGCGACAACACGATCAGCTGCGGACGGCACCCAACCACCAGCGCCATGCACAAGCTGCCGCCTAAGTACCACCCGCATGGCCGCTCGGAGGCGCGCCCGCGCATCCACAGGTACAGACCCCACACCGAAAACGCCAAGCCAAGCGAAATGGGCAGCGAGTAGAACGTCGGGAACTTCAGCAGGTACAGAATGCCGCAGCATATGACCAGCGGTATTTGCAGCAGCAGGTACAGGCCGAGGCTGACGCGCTTGAAGTGATAGCGCGCAAAGCGATCAAGCAGCGCCGAGCAGCCCAGCACGAACATGATGATGGCGATCAGCACGCCGATTGCCGTGGGGAAGTTCGCGCCCGTCAGCAAATAGAACGGCAGGTAGAAGATAAGCACCGGCACCACGCCAAAGTACACGTAGTAGTGCCCATCATGGTATGCCACGTCGAACAGGTATTCCTCGCCCGTTTCCTTCTGTAGCTCATCGCGGGCGCCCTTGTCGTAGGGGTCGTCCATGTCCTGCAGCCATCGAGGCGGTTCCTCATCAAGGTACAGCTGACCGTGCGCCATGGCTTTTGCCAGCTCAGCATATTGCTGCGCGTTGTCGCCGCCAACCTTATACGTATTCGCAATGCTCACGCCATCCCACGACCCGGAGTTGTACGTACTGGTGGCAACGCCTACCAAGTTCGACCCCATGAACAGATACGAACTGAGCAGCACCACTTCAAGCGCCACGGCCGTGATGATGGCAGCTTTCGATTTACGAGGGTTCGACACAATGCCGATGCGGTACACGGCAGACTTCGGTCGCAGAATATACGCCAACGCCAGCAGGCCAAGCGTCAAAATGAAACGAGTTTGATTAAAGGTGAATGGTTCGCGCGCATTGATGGAAACATCGGACAGCAGCACCGGGTAGCTGATGTCCTCGCCGGTGATGGTGACCTTCAGGTTCGTCACCAAACCCGTGGTGTTCAGGTTGATGAACTCGCTTTGGTCGCACAGCGTGTTCACGTCCACATCGGGGACACCCACGGTATATTCCGTCGAATCGAAATACGTGCTATGCGCTTCGTCGGTGAACTGAATCTTCACCTTCAACTGCTGAGCAGGCTGCCGGTAATCGAAGTTCAGCCACAGATTATGCACTTCAGAGTTCAAGTCTTTGAACTCGATGACGTGGTTCACCTCCGTGACGCGATACTGATCGTCGGTGGTTTTCGTAAGCTCAAGACGGTTGTCCAAGTTCGTGGTGTGATACCCCGCCGTGCGGAAGTAGTTGATGTTGAACACGAACGTCTCAAGCAGCACGGCAATAAGCACCAGCACCGCCGCGCTTTTCAGCACGTGCTGGATCGTGGTGCCATGCTCAAGCATGAGCCTGCGGCTCCAATAGGATATGTTGTTGCGCATCGTAGGCATAATGCTTGAATTATACGGGATAACGAAAGGGAGGGGTACCGCTACCCCTCCCTTCTGAAGCAAATATGCACGTTATGCAGCAGATTTACAGGCCCAGCGCCTGCTTAACGTCCGCGTACACCACATCAACGTCGCGATCGCCGTCGATGGTGACCAGCAGGTCGCAGCCGCGATAGTAATCAATCAACGGGGCCGTGGACTTCTCGTACACGTCAAGACGGTTGCGCACCGTAGCCTCGTTGTCGTCGTCGCGCTGATACATCTCGCCGCCGCAAGCCGGGCACTGCGCGTCAGCGGCGGTGCCGATGTGGCCGCACTCCTTGCACATGCGACGCGAAGTCAGACGCTTCACGATAACCTCGAAGTCAACATCGATGAGCAGCGCTGCGTTCAGCGGGCGCTCAAGCTCGGCAAGCATGGTGTCAAGCGCCACAGCCTGCGTGGTGGTACGCGGGAAGCCGTCCAGGATAACGCCCTTTTCGGTGTCGGGCTGCTGGATGCGCTCTTTCATCAGGTCGATGATCAAATCGTCGGGAACAAGCTCGCCGGCGTCCATGAAGCCCTTGGCCTTCACGCCCAGCGGCGTTTGATTCTTAACGGCAGCGCGCAGGATATCACCCGTGGAAATATGGCACAGGCCGCAGTCCGCAACAAGCTTGGCTGCCTGCGTGCCCTTACCGGCGCCCGGGGCGCCCAGCAACACGATGTTCATACGTAGCAATCCTTTCGAGATATGCAGAGATAATGCCATCCCATGATAGCAAAAAGGGAGGGTCGTAAAGACCCTCCCTTCGGTAAAAGCACAACGAGCAAACTACTTGAAGAAGCCGTCGTAATTGTGCATCTTCAACTGGCTTTCAACCTTGCTCATGGTGTCAAGCGCAACGCCAATCATGATGAGGATGGACGTGCCGCCAAACGCCTGAATAAGCTGATTGCCGGTGAAGTAGAAAATGATGGTAGGCACCACGGCAATAACCGCGATGAAGATACCACCGGGCAACGTGACGCGATGCAGCACGTTCTTGATGTACGTGACCGTAGCAGAGCCAGGACGTACACCCGGGATAAAGCCACCCTGCTTGCGCAGGTTGTCCGCCGTTTCCTCCGGATTGAACACCATAGAGGTGTAGAAATACGCGAAGAACACGATGAGGACGATGGTCAGAATCCAGTTAACCCAACCCGTGGAAATGGCATCGGCGAACGCCGTCAGCCAACCCACGTTGAACAGCGCCGCAAGCTGAGCCGGGAAGTAGATCAGGCAGCTTGCGAAGATGATCGGGATAACGCCCGCGGCATTCACCTTCAGGGGAATGTACGTGGACTGGCCACCCATCATCTTGCGACCCTGCACGCGCTTGGCGTAGTTCACCGGAATGCGGCGCTGAGCACGCTCGATGAAGATGATCGCCGGGATGCACACCAGCACCACAGCCAGGATGAGCACCGTAATGGCAATGCCCATACCCGTGTCAGTGGTCAGGTTCACCGAAGAGAAGATGGCCGAAGGCACGCGGGACACGATGCTCACGAAGATGATGAGCGACATGCCGTTGCCAACGCCGCGCTGCGTGATAAGCTCGCCCATCCACATGATGAACGCAGTACCCGCCACCAGCGTGAACACGATGAGTACATCGGTGACAACCTCGGGAACCTGGTCAGTGAACACGACGCCGTATTGCGGCGACTTGAACAGCAGCAGGTAACCGATGGCGTTGATGAGGCCCAGGGCCAGCGTCAGGTAACGCGTGACCTGCGTGATGCGGCGACGACCGGTTTCGCCCTCTTTCGCCCAGCGGCCCACTGCGGGAATAACGCCTTGCATCAGCTGCATGATGATGGATGCGGTGATGTAAGGCATGATGCCCAGCGAGAAGACCGAGAAGTTCGACAGAGCACCACCGGTGAACAAGTCGAGCATGGTCATGGACACACCGGAATCCTGGAACGTGTTTGCGAACTCATGGAACGGGATGCCCGGTACCGGCACGTAGGCGCCGAAACGATAAAGCGCAAGGATGCCCAGCGTAAACAAAATCTTCTTGCGCAGCTCGGGAACCTTAAACGCGTCGATAAGAGAGCTTAGCAAGGCTCTTCGACCTTTCCACCAGCTGCCTCGATCTTCGCCTTAGCGGAGGCAGAAACCTTGTCAACCTTAACCGTCAGAGCCTTGGTGATGTCACCGTCGCCCAGAACCTTCACCAGAGCGTCCTCATGCTTGATGATGCCCTTGGCCTTCAGGGAAGCGCCGTCTACCACGTCGCCAGCCTCGAACTTCTCCTCCAGGCGGGAGACGTTCACGGGCAGGTACTCAACACGGTTGATGTTGCGGAAGCCGGGCAGCTTCGGAAGACGACGAGCCAGAGGAGTCTGGCCGCCCTCGAAGCCGGCGCCCTTGCCGCCACCGGAACGGGACTTCTGACCGTTCATACCACGGCCAGCGGTCTTGCCCTGGCCAGCAGCGTGGCCGCGGCCAACGCGCTTACGGTTCTTGCGGGAGCCTGCAGCAGGCTTCAGATCCTTCAATTCCATTGTTTTTCTCCTTTGAGATAGCTTTCTCCGGGCAGGTACCCGGCGCTGGCAGCTCGCCGCCAGCAAACTTCCAATACAGCCGATTGGCGCGCCGGAATCCGAC
>NZ_CDRSTZ010000024.1:0-814 GCF_977052095.1 Senegalimassilia sp. | reverse complement strand
ACACGCCAATCGAGAATTCTATCCTATTGAGGATAGTTTGCATAGGTTAAACCTTGCAGCTTTACAGCTCCTCCACCTTTACGAGGTGCTTAACCTTGAAGATCATGCCGCGAACGGACTCGTTGTCCACCTGGTCGATGGAACGGCCGATCTTGCCAAGGCCCAGCGCCTTCAGCGTGGCCAACTGATCTTTCTTGTAGCCAATGGAGCTTTTCACCTGCGTGATGCGCAGCGTCTTCTTAGCGTCAGACATCAGAGCTACTCCTTCCAGCCGTAGATCTTGGCAACGGAAATGCCACGACGCTCGGAAACGGACTCGGGGGACTGCATTTCCTTCAGGCCCTCGGCGGTTGCCTTAACGACGTTCATGACATTGTCGGTGCCCAGAGACTTCGACAGCACGTTCTCGACGCCAGCCAGCTCCAGGACGGCACGAGCAGCACCGCCGGCAATAACGCCGGTACCAGGAACAGCAGGCTTGATCAGAACGCGACCAGCACCGTACTCGCCGATGATCTCATGCGGCAGCGTGCGCTCGTCGGTCAGCGGCACGGAGAACATGTTCTTCTTTGCGTCCTCCACGCCCTTCTTGATGGCGGTCGGGACTTCCTGGGACTTGCCCATGCCGACGCCAACATGGCCGTTGCGGTCGCCCACGACCACCAGCGCGGTCAGACCAAAGCGGCGACCACCCTTGACGACCTTGGACACGCGGTTGATGTAAACGACGCGCTCTTCGAGCTCGGGAGCTGCGGCGTTCTCTTGCTTGTTGCGAGCCATAGACTAAACCCCTTCTAGAATTTCAGACCGGCTT
>NZ_CDRSTZ010000023.1:0-28088 GCF_977052095.1 Senegalimassilia sp. | reverse complement strand
ATGACGTTGAGCGCGTTGGGGTGGTTCACGATAACGCCCACCGTGGCCACGGACTGATGCATGGCCTCGGACTTGCCGATCTCCTCAACTTCCAAGATGATCTCGGCCGCCGCCGCGAGCGCGTCGGAACGCATGCCCATGGGCGTGGCACCCGAATGCTCCGCGTTGCCGTGCACGTGCACCTTGAAGCGGCGCGGGCCGGCGATGGTGCTCACGATGCCCACGGCGTCGCCGTATTCCTCCAGGACCTTGCCCTGCTCGATGTGCAGCTCAAGATACTCGCGAATGCCCTGGATGCGATCGGGCGTCAGGCTGTAGCCCTTGCGGTCGAACACCTCGTGCAGCGTCTCGCCCTGCTTGTTCACGGCCTCGCCCACGTCGTGCTTGTAGATCTCCTTGGTGATAAGGCCGCTGCCGATGGTGCTCCTGCCGAAGTTGCTGGACTCCTCGCAGCGCATGGCGCCCACGCGAATGGGCAGGTCAAGGCCGTCGCGTTCGGCCCATCCCATCACCAGCAGCCCGGCGATGATGCCCGCTACGCCGTCGTAGCGCCCGCCTTCGATCACCGAATCCAGGTGCGAGCCGACCAGCCAGTAAGGCTCGTCCTTGCTGTACTGCGTACGGTACAAGTAGGTGTTGCCCACCTGGTCGGCGAAGTTGCCGTAGCCTTTTTCCTTGCCAAGTTCGCACAACGTGCGGTGCATCTCGTCCTCGACTTCGGTATAGCCAAGCCGGGTGACGCCGCCGGATTCGCAACTGCCGATGCCGTAGAACCGGTCGAAAAGATATTCCGCGTATTCAACGTCTTCAATAGCGTGCCGCATAGCTGCCCCTTTCGTATATCGGCATGGTAGCCCAATGCGCCGCGGCGCCCGAAACGAACACCGAAACCGCACTTCACCGGCAGAAACGCGAAATGCGGCGCAAGGGACGAACCGAAGCGCCCCTGCACCTTGCGCCGGCATCGCGCGCCCGCGTCCCGCAACCTTCGATTTCCCCTAGCGTTTCGCTTCCTCAAGGAGTAGAATCACCTGCGGCGTTTCGCGAGCTTTCGCCGCCACTTCGATTCGCACGCTTTCCCAAGCGCGCTGCGTTGCTATTCCCACATTGTTCGTCCGTAAGAATATTTTTGTTTCAAAGCGCAAAAATATCCGGAAATGCCCTTGAAAATATTCAATAGCAGAGTATTTTATTGGAAGTTTATTCACTTGCGGAATGGGACGGAAACCACTATGCCACACAAAGAAAAAGCTTCTGAGATGAAGCACTACGCCGGCAAAGCCGTGTTCTCTGCGGCCATCGGCCACGCGCTCGACGGCCTGGACCTCATGATTTTGAGCTTCGCGCTGTCCGGCATCATCGCCACGTTCGGCGTCGACAACACCACCGCCGGGTCGCTCACGTCCATCACGCTGGCCGGCGCGTTTCTGGGCGGCCTGATCTTCGGCACGCTGGCCGACAAGCTTGGCCGCATCAAGGTGCTCACCTACTCGGTCATCTTCTTCGGCGTGTTCACCCTGTGCTCCGCCGCTGCCCCTAACTTCGAGCTTATGGCCATCTTCCGCTTCCTGGCGGGCCTGGGCATCGGCGCTGAGTTCGGCCTGGGCATGGCCATCGCGTCCGAAGTTTCCAGCCCCGAGAACCGCGCGAAGGCCACGTCGGCCGTTGGCCTGGGCTTCCAGGTCGGCGTGCTTGTTGCCTCGCTGGCTTCCGCGCCCATCATCGCCGCATTCGGCTGGCGCGGCCTGTTCGTCGTCGGCTTCGTGCCGGCGGTCGTCGCCATCATCATCCGTGCGTTCGTGCCCGAGCCGCCCATCTACGAGCAGCACAAGGCGTCCGGCAAGAAGCACGGCAACCTGGCTGACCTGTTCAATTCGCCCACGCGCATCAAGTACTCCATCATCATCATTATTCTGTGCACCGTGCAGAACGCCGGCTACTTCGGCATCATGACGTGGCTGCCGAAGTACCTCAACGGCGAGCTGGGCCTGAGCCTGACGTCCACCGGCATGTGGACGGCCGTCACCGTCATCGGCATGATGATCGGCATCTCGGTGTTCGGCTGGCTGGCCGACAAGGCCGGCCGTCGCCCCGCGTTCTGGACGTTCCAGATCGGCGCCGCTGCCATGATCATCATCTACAGCCAGCTGACCGACCCCACGGCGCTGCTGTTCGGCGGCTTCTTCATGGGCATGTTCGCTAACGGCATGATCGGCGGCTACGGCACGCTCATCGCCGAGCTGTTCCCCACCGAGATCCGCGGCACGGCGCAGACCGCGCTGTACAACGCCGGCCGCTTCATCGGCGGCGCGTCCGCCCCGGTGGTCATCCCGATCATCGCTGCGGGCCACGGCTTCGGCTTCGCCATCGGCTGCGTTGCCTGCATCTACATCGTGGCGTTCATCGTCATGTTCTTCCTCCCCGAGAAGAAGGGCTCCAACCTGGAGTAACGGATGCGGCGTGCGGTGCGCAAGCCCGCAGCAGCCACAATCCTTGCAGTACGCGAAAGCCGCCCTTCGGGGCGGCTTTCTTGCGTTTGGGCGGCGCGCGGCGTTAAACACCTGCAAGCAGGCGATCGCAACGCCGG
Source organism: Senegalimassilia sp. (assembly GCF_977052095.1). Classification (NCBI taxonomy): domain Bacteria; kingdom Bacillati; phylum Actinomycetota; class Coriobacteriia; order Coriobacteriales; family Coriobacteriaceae; genus Senegalimassilia; species Senegalimassilia sp. The sequence goes on along the minus strand of NZ_CDRSTZ010000023.1, from coordinate 25,501 downwards.
CGACCAGCGGTCGCGTTCGCCCGCGCTTCGGCTGAATTCGCCCCTCAACCCGCAGGCAGTTTCGCCTTCGTTCGACAAGGCATCAAAAAAGCCCTTGCGCAGCACACGCAAGGGCTTTCAGCATCCTGTTTAAGAAAAGCGGTGGGTTAGAGACGCACCACGTTGCTTGCCTGGAGCTTGCCGTTCTGGCCGGTGGTCACATCGAAGGACACAGCCTGGCCCTCATCGAGGGTCTTGAAGCCGTCCATCTTGATCTCAGAGAAATGCACGAACAGGTCTTCGCCGTCGTTCTGAGAGATGAAGCCATAGCCCTTCTCGGGGTTAAACCACTTAACAGTACCTTCCGCCATTTTAAATCCTCTTTTCTCTCCCGCGCTTTCGCACGGGGGTAACACTGCGCGTTGCATGGCGGCAACACTCGCCCTCACCTCGAGAGCACGAGTTCTATCATACGCTATCGGACGCGAAAACCCGGCGGGAATCTAGCCAGATGGGAAGATTTAACGAAGGCTAACGTTGCGCGCAAGACGGCCGCTAGCCTGGCCCGAAATGGCGAACCGTTCGCCGATGAATCGGATCACCAGGCAGAAATTGCGCGCCGATCATGCGGGGTGCGAATGGGGTTTAGGGTTTATCGCGGGCGGTTCCCGACTGCCGGCAGTGAGGCGGCTTGCTCCCTAGCAGGATTTGCAAACCGCGATGCGAGGGAAAGTGGAAGGGCCTGCGGGAAAGACGGCTCAGCAGCCGAGGGCAACGCGACGGATGCGTCTTAGCCCCTATCGCACGCGCAGTTCCCAGAAGGCCACCGCGCTGGCGGCGGCCACGTTGAGCGAATCGACGCCGTGGGTCATGGGGATTTTCACCGTGTAGTCGCTGGCGGCGATGGTGGACGGGAACAGGCCCGCGCCTTCGGTGCCCAGCACCATGGCCAGGCGCTCGCAGGCGGCAAGCCGCGGGTCGCCTAGGGCTAGCGAGCGGTCCTCAAGCGCCAGCGCCGCCACTTTGAAACCGGCGGCGTGCAGCAGCGGGATGCCCTCGGCGGCCCACTGGCGCTGCGTGCCGATGCGCGTCCACGGCACCTGCAGCACCGTGCCCTGGCTGGTGCGGCTGGCGCGGCGGAACAGTGGGTCGTGGCACGAGGGCGTCACCAACACCGCGTCGATGCCGAACGCGCGCGCCGCGCGAAACGCGCTGCCGATGTTCGCGTAGTTGCCCACGTCCTCAAGCACGGCCACGCGACGCGCGCTCGTAAGCAGTACCGCCGGGTCGGCAAGTGCCGGGCGCTCGAAGGCGGCCACGGGGCCGCGCACGATTTTGTAGCCCGTGACCTGGGTGAATAGCTGGTCGGGCACGCGCATCGTCGGGCACGCGGGCCATTTTGCCTGCAGCGCAGCCGCAAGCGGGGCGGCGTCGTCGGCCCAGGATTCGCTGACCAGAAACGAATGCGGACGGACGCCGGCGTCGATGGCGGCGGCTATGACCGCGCGCGACTCGGCCATGAACAGGCCGGCGGGAGATGCGGGCCATGCGGCAAGGTCGGCGTCGCGCACGCGCGCATACGGCGCCAATCGCGCATCGTTTGCGCTGGTCACGTGCTCGTAAGCCATTCGCTATCCTTTCCGTTCCGCCATGCTGCTAGCATTTTCGCGTTTGCATTATAGATGATGCGGCGGGCCGCGGCGGCCGCTATGCCTCAAGCAGCGCTCGGCTTGTTGCTGCTATGCGTTCTTGCAGGTCGGCGACGTCTTCGCCGCGCAGTTCGGCCAGCTGACGCGCGGTTTGCTCAAGCAGTTGGCGAACGCGTTCGGCATCCCAGGACGCGCCTGCCTGCGCGGGCAGATCGGTCTCAAGCAGCAGCCGGTTGCCGGGTATGGCCTGCGCATAGGCGCGCCCGCGCTTCGACTGCAGCATGCGCGGGTTCACGCTGAAGAAGGCGCCCAGTCGCCGCGCGCGCGTGAGCTGGTCGGACGTGCCCGAGAACCAGTGGATGATGCACGCGTTGCCCGCCGCCTCGGCAAGCGCGCCGGCGCCTTCGAGCACGTCGAGCACGTCGTCGACCGCGCGCACGGCATGCAGCGACACCACCTTGCCGCCAACGCGGCCGCACACGTCCGCCACCTGTGACAACGCCGCTATCTGCGCCTGGCGCGTCGCAACGTGTGGCGGCGAGAAATCCAGCCCGACCTCGCCCACGAACCGCTGCCGTTCCACCGCAGCGCACAAGGCATCAAGGTCGGCCGCTGCGTCTTCGCCAACCCACCAGGGATGCAGGCCGCAGCCCACGCGCACGTTGGCCGCGCCAGCAAGCGCCACCTGCTGCGCAGCGAACTCCGCCAACGTCACCGTGTTCGAGAACGCACCGACGCCAGCGGCCGCAAGCTCACGCGCCGCCTGCGCCGCATCTTCGCAAAATCCCAGATGGCAGTGCATGTCGAACAGGTTGCAACCCACAACAACCCCTCCGAGCTACGCTTCCGGCACTTGGGCGATCTCGCACAGAACGCGGCCGGCGATGGTTTGGCCGAAAATCGGCGGGATGAACGACGCCGTGCCCATGTTCGTGCGCTCGCGGCGGCTGGCGCCCTCAAGCGTCGGGCGTTTCACCGGCTCCTCGCAGGAATACAGCACGCGCAGGTGGCGGATGCCGCGCTTGCGGCATTCCTTGCGCATGACGCGCGCCAGCGGGCAATTGCGCGTTTCGTAGATGTCGGCGAATCCGATGCATTCGGGGTGCAGCTTGTTGGCGCCGCCCATGCTGGAAATCAGCGGCATGCCCGTGCGGTCGGCGAATTCGGCGATGGCCAGCTTTGCGGACACGGAATCGATGGCGTCGATGACCATGTCAACGCGCCCGAGGTAGCGGCTGAGCAGCGGCTCGATGTCCTCGGCGCGCAGAAACATGTCAAGCGCCTCCACCTCGCAGTCGGGGTTGATGTCGTGCACCATGTCGCGCACGACCTCGTGTTTCTTGCGCCCGAGCGTGCTGTGATACGCGATGGCCTGGCGGTTGATGTTCGACAGGCTGACGATGTCGTGGTCGATGACCACCAGGTGCCCCACGCCGCCGCGCGCCAGCGCCTCGACGCAGTTCGAGCCCACGCCGCCCAGGCCGATGACCATGACCGTGGCCGCCTCGATGCGGTCGAGCCCCTCCTTCGTCATGATGACCTCAAGCTTCTCCGTGGGCGTTCCGCAACGCGTGCGCACCTTCAGCGACGCAGCAATCTCCTCGCGCGTGCGCGGCACGGCCGGCTTGGAGGACGCGGGGGCAGCGGGCGCGGCGTTCTCATCTGGGGACATGGTTCTCCTTCCGGGCGGCGCGGCAGGCAGCGCCGCAGCTTCAACGTTTCGCGCTCATCGTAGCATTGCCGGAAGCGCTCGTGCGCCAGCCGCAGCCAACACCATAGAAGCTGGCGAAGCACGGTGACCCCGCTATGAGGCGTTGGCGGATGTGGATGCGCCCGTTGACGAGCCGTTCGCGGAGCCCGACGAGCCCGAAGTGCTGCCGGATTGCGAAGAGCCGTCGGCCGAACCCGAGCCGCTGGCGCTGCCGTTGCCAGATGCCGAGCTGTCCGAAGAGGAACTGCTGGCCGAGCCCGAGGAGCCCGAACCCGACGCCGCGCCCTGCGAGCCGGAAGCGGAACCAGACCCATTTGCATCACCGCTGGTCGAGCCCGCGGAGCTGCCGGATTGTGAAGAGCCGCTAGCGGAATCGAAAGCGCCGTCCTGCTGCCCAGCATCGGCCGCACCGGACTCGGAAGCCGACGCATCCTGATGAACCGGGTTACCCTGGTTCTGCGTCGTCTCGCTTGACTGGTCATCAGACGCGCCCTCGCTGGTTGCTGCCTGCTGCTTGGACGACTTCGCGGAACCGGCACCGGCCGACTGCTCGGTCGAAGTGCCGCTGAACAGCGGCTCGGTCTTCGTGCCGACGCCTTCGCCGGCGGTCACCAAATTGATGATGCCCGCGCAAAGAAGCACCGCCACCAGGGACGACACCACCGACACCACAATGACCCCGCGTTGCATGCGTTGGCGGCGCAGATGCTCGGCGCGACCGTGCAGCACGCCCGTCTCGCCCTCGGCGCGCAAGTCGGCCACCGTACGTGTAGGCGTCTCGCCCGCAGCGTCGGAGCCGGCCGCCGTAGCCGCAACGCGCGTGGCACCGGCAAAGCCAGCGAAAGCGTCGTCGCCCGCCGCGCCCTGCGCAGCGCCATTCGCCCCGCCACCGACATTCGCGGGATCCATAACCACGGTTTCACCATTCTGGCCAGGCAAAACGCCGAAGTTCGTTTCGCTATCCCGACCCATAACGCGCGTGGCGGCAGGATCCATCACGCGCGTAGCGCCCGCAAAGGCGGATTCCGGTCCACTAAAGCCGGCAGCCGCGCCAGGCTGGCCAACCTGCGACATCAAGCGCGTCGCCGCGGGGTCCATCACGCGCGTAGCGCCCGCCATGCTAGCTTGACCAGCGGAAACGCCAGCGCCATTCGCCATTTCGCCCGCAGCTTCCTCGGCCACGCCATCGCCCGCCGCGTCGCCCACCGGGCTCAGCTCGCGCAGTTTGTCGGCGGACGCCTGCAAAAACTGCTTGTAAATCTGCGACGACAGCGTCGACACCACCGAGCCGACGGCCACACCGATGACCGAGCCGGCAATGCCGATCTTCGACGACAGCAGCATCGACGTCACCGCCGCCAACGCGCCAGCCGCCACCTGCGGCACCGACAGCCCCTCAAGCAGCCCGCCAAGGAACTTGCGCTCCTTTTCCACCTGCTCAGCCAGGGAATCTTTTCCATTCGTTTGCGCCATGAGCAACCTCCTCATGCTCGCGTCCAACACAGACGCGCCAATGGCCCTGCGCCCCTTGCGGGCACGGCCAGCCATTGTTGCGCCAGAACCTTATATCAGGCTGAAGCCTACGCGGAAAAGCAACGAGCCGGCACCCCTTCAGCGAACTTTCACCGAAGCGATACCGACCCGTCAAACAACAAGCACCGAGTTTTCACGCGGGAGCAACCGAACGCGCGCCTTAGCTTTCCGCTGGCGCGGCGTCGGCCAGCTGGATGTGGGGTTGCGGGGCGTCGGCCAGGTCGCCAACGGTCACGCCGTCGACGTAGTTCTCGATCACCTCGTCAAGCCCGGCCCAGAAGCGCACCGTCGTGCACACGCTTGCGCGGTGGCACGGCTCGGGCCCCTCAAGCGACGCGCACGTCACCGGCACCGTGGTTCCCTCGACTGCGCGCAGCACATCGCCCGCCAAAATCTCGTGCGGGTCGCGCGACAGACGGTACCCGCCGCCCTTGCCGCGCACGCTGGTCAACAGGCCCGCCGACACCATGGGCCGCGCAATCTGCTCCAGATACTTCAGGGACAGCTCCTCGTGTTCGGCCACCTCGCGCAGCGACACCTTCGCGTCCGGCCCCGCCTGCGCAACGCACACCGCCAACCGCAGCGCGTAACGCCCCTTCGATGAGATAAGCACAAGCTCCCCCTTACTAATATAAGTACGGAACCGGAAACCCCGATCCGCTCTCGTCCAACCAAACAACCGCAAACCGCGCGCGAAAGTACTGCGCAGGCGCGCAACTCGCGCACGTTTCGCGGAATGATTCTTAGCCGCAGCCAATTTCGCTTGACAAATCCGCGTGTGCGGTTATCTTAATCCTATCAAACGTATATGATTAAGCATAATCGTATTTGAGTGAAATGAAAAGGGGAAGAAGATGGCAGACGAGAACATCCTCCTCAACGTGGCGGGCCTTTCCGCCGCTGTTGACGAGAAGGTCATCCTGCACGACGTTGACCTGACCGTGGGCGCAGGTGAGACCCACGTGCTGATGGGCCCGAACGGCGCCGGCAAATCCACCCTTGGCCACGTGGTCATGGGCGACCCGGAATATACGGTAACCGGCGGCAAAATTACGTTCGATGGCCAGGATATCACAAACCTGTCCACTGACAAGCGCTCGCACGCGGGCCTTTTCCTGAGCTTCCAGGCGCCGGTCGAGATTCCCGGCGTGCCCGTCAGCAGCTTCCTGCGCGCCATTTCCGCAGGTCGTCCGGGCGTCGGCGACATGAAGGGCAAGCAGTTCCGCAAGCACGTCAAGGAACTGGCCGAGGAACTGAACATGGACCCGGCCTACCTGGACCGCGAGCTGGGCGTGGGCTTTTCCGGCGGCGAAAAGAAGAAGCTCGAAATGCTGCAGCTGCTGCTGCTTGAGCCGAAACTGGCCTTCCTTGACGAAACCGACTCCGGCCTTGACGTAGACGCGCTGTCCGTGGTTTCCCGCGGCATGGACGTGTACCGCAAGCGCTGCAACGGCACGCTCGTCATCATCACGCACAACACGCGCATCCTGGAGCACGTCGACGTCGACCGCGTGCATGTGCTGGTCAAGGGCCGCATGACGGCCGAAGGCAACGCCGACATGATCGCGAACATCGACGCCAACGGCTTCGAGCAGTTCGAGCAGGCCGCTTCCGCCAGCGCGCAGTAGGGGGCGCGACATGGCCAAACAACGCACCGAGGTCGCGGACATCGACCGCAGCCTCTACGACTTTTCATACGGCGACAGCACCGAGAAGCTGGCGGCGGGCCTGACGCCCGAGATCGTCCGCGAAATCTCGGAGAAGAAAGACGAGCCGGAGTGGATGCTCCAGCACCGCCTGAAGTCGCTGGAAATCTACCAAAGCATGGCAACGCCCGACTGGGGCCCGTCCATCGCCGGCCTTGACATGGACAACATCGTCACGTACGTCAAGCCGAACACCGACCAGAAAAGCGACTGGGACAGCCTGCCCGACGACGTGAAGAACACGTTCGACCGCCTGGGCATCCCCGAGGCCGAGCGCAGCTACCTGGCCGGCGTCGGCGCGCAGTACGACTCTGAGCTGGTGTATCACAACATGCAGGACACCGCCAGCCGCATGGGAATCGTGTACTCGGGCATCGAAGAGGCCCTGCACGACCCGAAGTGGGAGCCGCTCATCCGCGAGAAGTTCATGACGCTCATCCCGCCCACCGACCACAAGTTCGCCGCCTTGCACGGCGCGGTGTGGTCCGGCGGCAGCTTCGTGTACGTGCCGAAGGACACGAAGCTCGACTTCCCGCTGCAAAGCTACTTCCGCTTAAATGCGAAGGGAGCGGGCCAGTTCGAGCACACGCTTATCATCGTGGAAGACGGCGCTGACCTGCACTTTATCGAAGGCTGCAGCGCGCCGAAGTACAACGTGGCGAACCTGCACGCGGGCGCGGTGGAGCTGTTCGTCGGCAAGAACGCGCACCTGCGCTACTCGACCATCGAGAACTGGTCGAAGAACATGTACAACCTGAACACGAAGCGCTCCACGTGCGACGAGGGCGGTTCGATCGAGTGGGTGTCCGGCAGCTTCGGCAGCCATGTGGGCTACCTGTACCCCATGTCCATCCTGGCCGGGCGCAAGTCCACGTGCACGTTCACGGGCATCACGTTCGCCGGCACGGGCCAGAACCTGGACACCGGCTGCAAGGTGGTGCTGGCCGCGCCGGAGACGTCGGCGTCCATCGAGACGAAGTCCATCTCCAAGGGCGGCGGCGTGTCCACGTTCCGCAGCAGCGTCGTGGCCACCCCGAAAGCCGAGAACTCCGCGTGCAGCGTGTCGTGCCAAAGCCTGATGCTGGACGACCACAGCCGCTCCGACACCATCCCGGCCATGGACATCCGCTGCAAGCACGTGGACATCGGGCACGAGGCCACCATCGGCCGCATTGGCGACGACAAGGTGTTCTACCTGATGAGCCGCGGAATTTCGGAAGAGGAAGCGCGCACCATGATCGTGAACGGCTTCGCCGACCCCGTGTCGAAGGAGCTGCCGCTTGAGTACGCCGTCGAAATGAACAACCTCATCAAACTGGAAATGGAAGGGGCGATCGGATAATGGGCGCCGACGTTTTGAAGAACGTGAACGCGATGCCCGCGCCTACCTGGCATCGCCTTGACATGAACGAAACTACCATCGAGCTGCCGGAGGGCCTTGAGTCCGCCGCGCAGATCAGCGTGGAAGCCGCCGACGAGCTTGCTGGCGAAGCAGACGCGTTCGACGCCGCCGTTGCGGGCCTGCAGGCCAAGGTGGACGCGGCCCGCGCCGAAGCGCCGGCCGACACGCGCGCCATCCTGCGCGCCGTCGAGCCCGACGTGGACCCGGCGAACCTGGACATCCCCGCGCTGTCGCGCTACGAGCACAAGGCCGTGCGCGAGGAAATGGCGAACAACGTGGCGGAAGCCTTCGAATGCGGCATGGGCGCCGAGGCCACCGCATGGCTGGCCGAGCAGGCCGGCGAGGCCGAGCGCATCGTGTTCGCGCCCGCCGCGGGCAAGCAGGGCACGGCAACCGTGCACCTGACCGGCGTGGACGGCGCGGCCAACGTGGCTGCCATCGACGTGGTTGCCGCCCCCGGCGCCACGTTCGACCTGACGGTGGCACTGGACTCTCCCGAGGCCGGCACCGGCGTGGTAGGCGTGCAGCTGCGCGTGTTCGCGGGCGAAAACGCGCACGTCAACATCACGTCCGTGCACACGCTTGACGAGCAGTGGACGGCGCTGGACAACACCGGCATCGTGTGCGACGAAGGCGCGTTTGTGACCGTGCGCCACCGCATGCTGGGCGCCGGCAAGTCCTACACGGGCTTGGCCACAGACCTGCGCGGCGACGTGTCGCGCGTGGACGTGGACACGCGCTACCTGGCCGCCAACACCGATGTTCGCGATTTCAACTACGTCGTGCGCCATCGCGGCCGCAAGACGCAGTGCAACATCGACGCCAACGGCGCACTGATGGGCCAGTCGAAGAAGGTGCTGCGCGGCACCATCGACCTGGTGCGCGGCTGCAAGGGCGCCGAGGGCACCGAGCGCGAAACCGTGCTTTTGGTGGACGAGCAGGTTGAGAACAAGACCATCCCCGTCATCCTGTGCGACGAGGACGATGTGGCCGGCAACCACGGTGCCACCATCGGGCACGTGGCCGCTGACCAGCTGTTCTACTTGAAGTGCCGCGGCCTTTCCCAGGAAGCCGCCGAGGGCCTGTTCGCCACGGCAACGCTTGAGGAAACGGCACTCACCATCGCAGACGAAACCGTTCGGGCCGGCGTCGCGCGCCTGGCCGAGCGTTTGAGCATTCCCTATCAGGAGGTGGAGGACTAGCCATGGCAGCTTCCCCGAACAACGCAGAACTCGATTGCACGGCATGCGCCGTGGCCGACGCGGCGCATGCCGCCCAGGCCTCGGCCACGGCCGACGACATCGTATGCGCGGCCAACATCGCCGAAAACCCGTACAAGCGCGACTTCCCGCTGCTGGCGAACCACCCCGACCTGGTGTTTCTTGACAGCGCCGCCACGGCGCAGCGCCCGAAAGTGGTGCTTGACGCCCAGCGCCGCTTCTACGAGGAAATGAACGCGAACGCCCTGCGCGGCCTGTACCGCCTGTCGGTCGAGGCCACCGAGGCCATCGAGATCGCCCGCCAGCGCGTGGCCCGCTTCATCGGCGCGCCCGACGCGCACGACATTGTGCTGACGCGCAACGCGTCGGAGTCGCTCAACATCGTGGCGAAGGCGTTCGCCCCCACCGTGCTTGAGCCGGGCGACGAAGTGTGCATCACCATCATGGAGCACCATTCGAACCTGATCCCGTGGCAGCAGGCCTGCCGCGCGGCGGGCGCGAAGCTGGTGTACCTGTACCCCGACGAAAACGGCGTCATCACGCCCGAGGAGATGGACGCGAAGATCGGCCCGAAGACGAAGATCCTGTCCGTCGTGCACGTGTCCAACGTGCTTGGCGTGCAGAACCCCGTCGAGGAGCTTGGCCGCCGCGTGCACGCGCAGGGCGGCTACCTGGTGGTCGACGGCGCGCAGTCCACGCCGCACATCCACGTTGACGTGAAGAAACTCGGCGCCGACTTCTTCGCCTTCAGCGCGCACAAGCTGTTCGGCCCGTTCGGCATGGGCGTGCTGTGGGGCCGCGACGACCTGCTCAACGCCATGCCTCCGTTCCTCACCGGCGGCGAGATGATCGATTCCGTCACCGAGCAGGACGCCACGTGGGCGCCCGTGCCCGAGAAGTTCGAGGCCGGCACGCAGGACGCCGCCGGCATCTACGCCACCGCGGCGGCCATCGCCTACGTGGAGTCGGTGGGCATCGACGTCATCGCCGCGCGCGAGCGCGCGCTCGTGCGCTACTGCATGGAAGAGATGGCGAAGCTGCCGTTCATCACCATCATCGGCAGCCCCGACCCCGACATGCACCACGGCGTCATCAGCTTCAACGTCAACGGCATCCACCCGCACGACGTGGCCAGCATCCTGGACATGGACCAGGTGGCCATCCGCGCCGGGCACCACTGCGCGCAGCCGCTGCTCACGTGGTTGGGCGTGGAGAACCTGGCGTGCTGCCGCGCAAGCCTGGCGTTCTACAACGACAAGAAGGACGTCGACGCCCTGATCGCGGGCCTCGGCAACGTTTGGAGGACCTTCAATGGCTAACATCTACACCGCCGCGCTCATGGAGCACAACGCACACCCCGACTATAAGTACGACCTGGAAGGCGCCACCGACGAGCACGAGGGCGTCAACCCCAGCTGCGGCGACGAGCTGGTGCTCAAGCTGCGCGTGGAAAACGGCGTCATCGAGGAAGCCGCGTTCACGGGCCATGGCTGCGCTGTCAGCCAGGCGTCGGCCGACATGATGGCCGACCTGGTCACGGGCGAGACGGTCGAGGAAGCGCGCCGCCTGTGCGGCCTGTTCATGAAGATGGTGAAGGGCGAGCAGCTCACCGAGGACGAGAAAGAAGACCTCGACGAAGCGGCCCAGCTCGAAAGCATCAGCCACATGCCCGCCCGCGTAAAATGCGCAGAGCTTGGCTGGCGAACCCTTACCGAGATGATCGGCGAAGAGTAAAACGATTCGGGGCGAAGCGGCAATCACTTCGCCCCGTTTTAGGTTATGGCTGTTGGGACGCTTGGCCTAACAGCCATTTCTTTTGCGTTTACGGAATTGGCAGGATTTCGGTGCATGATCAGGCACGCATGACATCATTTCGCAAACCCCATACCGCAAAGCAAAATCGCTTGGGCGCGAAATCGAACTTTCCGTAGCTCAATACATTTCGAGCGGTTTTTTTGGCACGATTTTTAACTTTCCGAATCTTCCGACATACCGAAATGTCCGCATGGCACCTTGGTTGGCACGAAAAGAAGCTTTCTGTTTCGAGCAAGCATGCGCAAAGTGACAGAAAGTTCAATTTCGTGCCAAATCGACCCACCATTTGGTTTCGAGATTCGGAAAGTTCCGTTTTGCGCCAGCTCGTAGCCCTTGCAATCGATAATTGCTCTTGGAGTTCTCTGGCTAGCATCGCCATCGAAGGGAATTTTTCGAGAATCGCTCCACCGACTTCACACGTTCTCCATCTTTCGGAAATAGGGTCTTGCGCGGGGCGGGGGTTTCCGTATAATAGCTTTCGCACCAAATTTCGGGGCCTTAGCTCAGCTGGGAGAGCGCATGGCTGGCAGCCATGAGGTCAGGGGTTCGATCCCCCTAGGCTCCACCACATGTTCAATCGCAGGTTTGGAAACAAGCCTGCGATTTTTTTATTTGCGACGCAGGGATTGAACCCCGCGAGGGTTTAACGGCCCAGTGGGCCGTTAAACGAGGAGGACGAAGCCCAACGAACGAAGACATGCGCGCAGCGCATGGATTCTCGATCCCCCTAGGCTCTGCCATTGGAACATTAGACGGATCCCTTTAGGGTTCGTCTTTTTTGCGCTTGAGGACAAATCAGCAAATGATACGGAGACAGAGCCGGTGTTACCAAGCGCAGAAAGTGACACCCCCCTGCCTTATTATTGGTGATGCTTATCGAAAACGCCGCTCCTTTCCATCTCGTCCCCGCGCGCGAAATAGCCGCCGACGACCGGCCGCACAACGCGCTGTTCCTCTGTATGCTCCTGGCCATCACGTGCCGCGAGCTTTCCGCCACCGACGACGTGGCCACGTTCGAGATCACGTGCGCCGACATGGGCATCGGCATGAGCCCCGAGTTCCAGCAGCACGCGTTCGAGCCGTTCGCGCAAGAGGCGAAGGCGAGAACCAGCACGTACACGGGGTCGGGCCTGGGCCTTGCCATCGTGAAAGAGCTGGTTGAGCAGCGCTTCCTCGGACGGCGTGAAGATAGAACGCCACCTTGTACGTGGGCGTCTCGGCTTGCGGAATGGATGAAGCGGTTGCGTCGCTGGCAGACGCGCTGTCGGCAAGCGCGGGCGCAGGCCAGCAAAATGCCAGGCAGATGACAAGCAGCAGAGACAAAGCGCGCAAGGGGTATGCGTGGGCAATACGTTCCATAGCGGGCCCTTCCTATCGTCGGCAGGCGACGAGGTTGGGTGCGGCCTGCGGGCAAAGTGCACCGGGCTGCGGCGTTCGGGGCTATACTGGTGCGCTGTTGCATTTGCGCCGGAAGCGGCGCCAAACGGAAGGATTCGCATGCTTGCATTGCACGTACTGGCCAGCGGAAGCTCGGGAAACGCCGCCGTGGTGGAAAACGTTGTCACAGGCGCGGGCGTACTCATTGACTGCGGCATCTGCAAACGCGACTTCCTTTCCCGCTGCGACCAGGCCGGATTCGACCCTGCGCGCATCGAGGCCGCTTTCGTGACGCACGAGCACGGCGACCACGTCAAGGGCCTTGGCGTGGTGCTGCGCGGCCTGGCGAAGCTGGGTTGCCAGCCACCCATCTACGTGGCGCGCGGCTGCGTGGCGAACAGCGATGCGCTGGCGAAAGTGGCCGAAGCGTTCGAGGTGCGCGAACTTGCAACCACGGCGAACGCGGGGGCTACCGCAAGCGCGGACGGATCAGCGAAGGCCGCGGCGCGCGCAAGCGTCATCGAGGCCGCGGGGGTGCGCGTGATCCCGTTCGCCACCAGCCACGATGCGGCCGCGTCGTTCGGCTTCCGCATCGAGGACGCCGCCGACGGCGACGCCATCGGCTACCTGACGGACTCGGGCGTGGTCACGCCCGCGGCGCACGTGGCGCTGGCCGATGTGCGCATCCTGGCGCTTGAGAGCAACCACGACCCGAAGATGCTGGCCGCAGGCCCCTACCCCTACGTGGTTAAGCAGCGCATCGCGTCGGACGCCGGGCATCTGTCAAACGGCCAGGCGGCCGCCGAGCTTGCCGCGCTGGTGTCCGCAAGCCGCGCCGCAGGCCAACGCGAGCCGCAAACGGTAGTGGCCATGCACATCTCGCAGAACAACAACGAGTATTCCCTGGCCAAACGCACGCTTGAAGCCGCACTCGCCGAAGCCAACTGCGCCGCCGACGTGCTGTGCGGCTACCAAGACCGCCTCACCAGCGTGCGATAACGGACGCAATCGCGGTTGCCCCTTGTCGCGCACGCTTCGGGAAGATGGTGACGCGCCCTTCAGGCGCTATCGATTTGAGGGCTGTATCAAAAGTGATTTCGATACAGCCCCCTACGGGTTCAACCTGCGGGACCCGACAAGGTGGGACAAAGGGACTGTCCCTTTGTCCCATTTTCCTGCTCTACAGGCTTTCGCGGAAGATGGTGATGATTTCTTCACGGGTGAGTTTGCGGTAGCCGCCTTCCATGACGAACGTAGCGTCAGCCAGCTTTTCCAGCATGGACTCGTCGCAGCCCAGCTCGGTGATGTTCATGACGCAGCCGATTTCGCGCATCCAGGCTTCCATGGCGTCGAGGCCCGCGGTGGCCAGCTGCTCGTCGGTTTTGCCGGCGGCGTCGATGCCCCACACGTTCTGCGCGAAACGCGCGAACTTCGGCAGGCCCGCGTCCATGATGTAGCGGTAGTACGGCAGCGCGACGGCGGCCAGCGTCATGCCGTGCGTGGCGTCGGCGACGGCGGACACGGCCTGGCCGAGCATGTGCACTTCCCAGTCCTGCGCCTTACCGCAGCCCACGAACGTGTTGAGCACCCACGTGGCCGTCCACGTAATGTTGCTGCGCGCCTCGTAATCCTCAGGGTTTGCCACCGCCGCGCGGCTTGCCTTCACCAGCCCGCGCATGAGGCCCTCCATGATGTAGTCGGACGTGCTGTCGTCGATGCCCGAGAAATACTGCTCGGTGATGTGGTTCATGATGTCGAAGATGCCGGCCACCATCTGGTATTTCGGCAGGCTGTAGGTGAACTCGGGGTTCATGATGGCGAATTTCGGCGCCACGTCGGTGCTGAACACGTGGCCGATTTTCAGGTTCTGCTCGTGGTTCGTAATGACCGAGCCGCCGTTCATCTCCGATCCGGTGCCGGCCATGGTCAGCGTGATCTCATGGTAGGGCCGCGCTGCCGGCTGGATGTGGATTCGACAACGCCACCATCGCCACGGTGTGGGCCGGCATCGCCGCGGCTCACTACGACTATTTCCGCTACGGTGACCTGCTGTTTTCCGTCATCGAGACCAACGTGGGCGCCGACAAGCTGCGCGAGTTCAAGCGCGGGTACTACCAGATTCTGGAGCCGTTTTCCCAGCAGCTGGCCGACGTGCTGCACATTGCGCCCGAGCGCGTGGCGGCCTTCACGAACACCATCCACTTCCACGGCGTGGGGCTGGCCGGGTCGTGCCTGAACAACCCCGTGGTCAAGCAAGTAGTGGCCGAGCTGGGCGTCACGCCTACCCCCATCGACTTCCAAGCCGAAATGCGCGACTTCGTAGCCATGACGCTGGCCTGGTACCAGGAACATCCGGCGAAATAGCCGGCTTTTCACCCTTTGCCGCCAACAATAATAGCAACTTCAAGCAGCCTTGGCTTCGGGCGAGATTCATGCAACAAGTTCCACCCAGAAAACCAATCCACGCGACCAGCTTAAGCCACCAAGCCACCCATCCGGCTACCCCCTGGCTTCCCCCTCGTCCCAGGGGTGCGAGGTGAGGTGCCAGCCTCCGCAGTAGGGGCATTCATAGATGTGCAGGCCGCGTTTGCCGCGGCGCTCGCACCAGGCAAGGTTCTCCTGTGCCTCGGCACGCGTGGCGTAGCGGTTCTTCGAGTCGCAGGCTTTGTAGCGCTGCGCGGCATCGTGCTCGGCCGCCGCTGCGGCGCGGCGCGAATCCTCGCGCGCGAACACATCGTCAAGCGAGCTGAAATCACCCAGTGAATCGAAATCGCTCAACGCGGCGTTGAACTGGGCTTTCTCCTTCGCCCATGATGCCCGATTCTTCTTCGACGCCATTTTCCGCCCCCAATCAAGCTCTTGTTGCTGTCACCCATCTTACGCGGCAAACCCCACGCAAAGGCGCTAACAATTCCAAAAATCGCTCATGTATGTGATTTAACACGAAGCGCCGCAGTATCAAGAAAAGTTGCAAGCTCCTGAACTGGGGAAACGCAGCGCCATATCGCGGTTTACCTTACGAGCACGCAACAAATCACATACATGAGCGATTTCTCGTTTTCGACCCCAGCGCCAAGCGCCACGCAGAGCCTGAACGGTTTGGGAAAGCGGTTCAGAAACCCCCGCAATCGTGTTGGGCAATGTGCTTTCGGGGGTTTGGACCACATATTGCAGCTCTTTGCGCAGAAGCGATGCGCTGCAGGGCCTTTCGCGCAACAAACGCCCGACCCAGGCCAGGTCATACGCACAAACCTTGCACGCTGCAAGCAGACGCCGCAGCAACTTCCGCTTGCAAACAAAATGCGCCCGCGTGCACGGGGTGGCACGTGGGCGCATCATGTAAACACTTGCGAGGCTTCGGTTCTTGCTTCTCGCTTTTCGTCTTGCTTCTCGGTTTTCGCTTTCCGCTATCGCTCGAAATCGACGTCCTTGCTTTCGCGGAAGAACAGCAGCGCTACCAGGGCAACTGCGGCCATGCCGCCCATGTACCAGCCAAGCGCCTGGATGCCGAACGTCATGACCAGGGCCGATGCGATGGTCGGGGCGAACGCGCCGCCGGTGATGGCCGCCAGGTTGTAGCTCAGGCCAGCTCCGGAGTAGCGCACCTTCGCGGGGAACAGCTCGGGCAGGTAGCTGCCGCAGGGGCCGAAGATCGTACCCATGCAGGCGAACCCGACGCACAGGAACACCATGATGGCGGCAACGTTATGCCCGCCCAGAAGCAGCGGAGCCACGAACGAGAACGCGAGTGTGCACGCATTGCCCACCAGAAGCACCGGCTTGCGGCCGCGCTTGTCGGCGGTCAGGCAACCAACCAAGATGAACCCGGCGAAGAACACGACCGACACCATCTGCATGCCCAGGTACTGCTGCTGCGTGAAGCCGAGCGTCGAGGTGCCATACGAAAGCGACCAGGTGCCAAGCACGTAGAACAGCGTGTACGTGATGGACATCGTGCAGGTGCCAAGCACCACGCGGCGCCAATGATGGCACAGGTCGCGCAGCGGGGTCTTCGTGGTGCGCTGCTCGGCGGCGGCCTTCTGGTAGACCGGCGTCTCGCTCATGCGCAGGCGCACGACCAGGCCGACGATCACCAGCAGGCAGGAAAGCAGGAACGGGATGCGCCAGCCCCAGGCAACCATGGCGTCGGCGGGCAGCATCGTGTCAAGCAGCAGGTTCACGCCGTACGCGCAGAAGAAGCCGATCGGGGCGCCCAGGTTCGGGAAGCTGCCGAACAGCGCGCGCTTGTTGGTCGGCGCGTTCTCGGTGGCCACCAACGCGGCGCCGGACCACTCACCTGCAAGGCCAAGGCCCTGGCAGGCGCGGCAGACGCACAGCAGCACGACCGCAGTCGGGCCGAGCACATCGTAGCCGGGCAGAAGGCCGACGCAAAACGTTGCGGTGCCCATGAGCATCAGGGCTGCGACCAGGGTTTTCTTGCGGCCCAGGCGATCGCCGAAGTGCCCGAACAACAGGCTGCCGAACGGACGGGCCAGGAAGCTGACGGCGAACGTGACGAACGCCAGCAGCGTGGCCAACACCGGGTCGGACTTCGCCACGTCGGTGAAGAAAATGAGCCCGAAGTAGCTGGCGGCGGCGATGGAGTAGCAGTAGTTGTCGTAGAACTCGATGGCCGTGCCCACCATGGACGCCACCATGACCTCAAGCGTGGAGTCGCGCTTCACGCCAAGCGCGGGCGCGGCAACCGCGCCGGCGGACGCACCCGCCACCGCTGCGGCGGGCTTGCCGCACGGGGCCATGGCCATCATGCTCCGGCGCGCGCCGGACGCTTGCGCGCCTTCATCGGCACGGCAACCGCTGCCTGCCGGTGCGCCGGCAGCAGCGCCGGCGAAGGCGGGTTTTGCGCCGCCCATGCTTGCGAGCGTGTTTTTCACCCCTTCGAACAGGGGCTTTCGTGTTGATGGATTCGCCATTTCCTTGCCTTTCCTCTGTGCGACGCCCTGAGGGCGCCGCCGCTTCCCGACGACCGATCCCGTCATCATCGGAAGTTGTTTGAGAAAAACGGCGCGGCTGGTTCGGCAAGAAATGAGCAGGCTGTGTGTGATGGCAGTATGCTTAAAAGGGAATGCCAACGTTGTGGGGAGCAACGCTGCGCCGCATATCGGCGCAAAAAGAAAGCCGGAGGCCGTTTTTCTCAAACAGCCTCCGGCATGCAGGACCATCAGCTGCCCGAATTAGGGTTCGGGCAGCAACTTCGCAACCCGGACCCTACATAATCAGCAGGGTGGTAATCAGCAGAGTGTGCAGGTTGGTGCAGGTCATCATACTTCCTAACGTTTTGCTGGCGGCGCGGCGCTGCGGCCATTTGACCAGCGATTTTGCATCTTGCGATGCAAGGTTTCAAGCGCCGGGGCGCTCGGCTGAAAGCCCGTTGCTTTCAACGCGCTCTATAATCGTCCTTTCGCCGCAAACGTCAACCCACAACCGACGCATCGTCACAAACCCTTGACATTTCCTAGAAGAGCACTTGGGTTTTAGGGACGAATGCTTTCGGCTGTCCGGAAGCAGATGATATTTCGGACAAAATTACCGTTGCAGCTGAAGCCACCTCTCCTCTGCCCATAGTTTCAGGTACAACTGAAACTATCTGAGATCTGGAAAAAGTTCCGGCTATAACTGAAACTTCTCCGGTTTCCAGCCATAGTTTCAGTTATAGCCGGAACTCATGAGAGGATTCTTGCCGACAGAACCACTGCAGTAGCGGCGAACATGTTTCTAAACGAAAAGCGGTAAAGATTGGACGTAAGAATCCCGATCTTCACCGCTCCATACGCGCACAAACGAGCCCGCCTCTCCGCGACGAACATCACGGCAAGGCGGGCTCGAAAGTTGAGTTTTGCCAGGATTGCTAAACCGAATCCCAAACTATTCCGTGGGTTTTACGACCGTGAGCTGCATTTTGAACGGGGTGACGCCGCGCACACTGTGGGGACTGCCGGCGGTCATGACGATGGACTCGCCCGCGTTCAGCTGGTGCGGGACGTCGTTGACGGTGATCTCGCCGGAGCCTTCGAGCACGGTGATGAGCGCGTCGCCCGGCGCGGCGTGCGAGGACATGCCCTCGTCGGCGTCGATGGCGAACACCGTGACCTTGCAGCCCGGCGTCTGCGACAGCGTGAGGCTGTTCACCTTGCCGGCCTCAAGCTCCACCAGGTCTTTCAGTCCGAAAACCTTGCCGTGCTCAACGTTCTTGATGAGTTCTGCCATGATGATTCCTTTCGTTATCCGCGCCGCCTGCTGGCGGCGTTGTTGATTCTGCTTTGCAGGGGCACGGTTGCCATGGGGGGTAAGACAAACTCCAATGGCGACCAGAAGGGGTCGGCTGCGAGTATCCGGAGACGCCTTGGGGAACGCGCTTTGCGCGGAACGCGTGCCCGAGCCTTATTCCAGCTCCTCCACCTGACAAATGATCTGTCCCTTTGTCAGGTTTTGCTACTGTTACGCGTTGAGTTGCAGGAGTTTGAAGCCGTGGTCATCGGCGCCTTCGACCGCGTGCAGGACGTGCGCCGGCACGCGCAGCACCTCGCCTGCGGCAAGCGTCACGCGCGTATCGGGCAGCACCACGCATGCCGTGCCCTCCACCAAGTAGTACAGCGTATCGCCGAAGTATTCCTCTTCGCTGACGCTTTCACCCGGAGCGAACGCCAGCAGCGTCAAGTCGAACCCGGCGTTGCGTGTGAGCGCCATACTGGATACTTGACCTGGGCGAATATCAATGAGCTGCGCCAGCGATTGCGCGGATTGCGTCGGCAAATTCCTCAGCGGCATGAAACCGCCTCCTTTCGCTTTGAGCCCTATGAGGGGTATGAAGCATTCAGAAACTCGCAAGAATGGCCACTCTTGGACGGTTTTTCGAGAAGCTGAATTGCGAAGGACGATTCGACCACGGTTTTGCGGCCATTGGCTTCAGCTTCCCATCTTTTTGTCCATTATTCCCACTCATTGGCTTCCATTCTGTTGGAAACAGAACAAAATGATACGCCCCACAACGGCGTGGCATTCAGATTGTCGATTTTTTGGCAAACAGTGGCCATTTTGCCGACAACCTGAATGCAACCGCGCCGTTGCGACAGAAGACACGCGATTGCAACCCGCGTAGGTGCGCGGGCGTGCGCACCTACGCGGCAACATTGCAGCACTCACACGTAGTAGAGGAACGATCGCAGGCGCTCTTCGACGCTTTGGTCGAGCGCGCCGTCGAACGCCAGGTGCAAAAGCGGGGCCTTCGCGGGAATGCCCTTCAGGCGCAGCATGATGTCGACGTTCTCGTACGTAGACGCCACCTCAATCACGCCGTCCGCGCGGTCACCGATTTCCACCGCCTTTGCGTAGCGGTAGCGCGCGTTTGCGCCCGCGAACTGGCCTAACGCATCAGTTGCCACCTGGCGCAACCCGTTGAATCCGGAGGAGTCCGCAGCAGTTTCACACCGACCGTCAGAATCAGACCGCTCGAATTCGCCCCCCGAATCGCGAAAGGCCGCACAGCGGCACGAATACGAGGACGCCGCCCCCAGTGCGTCCGACACCTGCGCCATCATGTCGGCGAGGCGAGCGAGCAGCGCGCGCCACTCGTCCTGCGGCAGCGTGCGCTGCTCGGCGCCGAACAGCGGGTTCACTTGCACGTCAGCGCCAACCTCAAGCGGGCCGGTTGCCAAAGCCGCCGCGGCAGCGCCGTGGTCATGCGAGCCGTCGCATCCGCCGAGCGCGTTCGCGCAAGCAGCCTCGCAACCAGAGGCCAACGCCTGCACATCGGCGATGGTGAGCGCCTGGTCGGGATCGGCAAGCGCAGGGGCGGGAACCGTTACCGCGGGCACACTGGCGGAAGCAGAAGGCGCGGGCACATCAACGAGCGCGGCCGACGAACGCTTCGCGTCGACAGCCGAATCCTGCGCCGACGCGGAAGACGTTGCCGCGGGCACGTCCGGCAAGCCGACCGTTTTCGGGGTGCCGGTTTCGCCAAGCATGGGCATAAGGCCACCCACCACCTTGGCGTGTTTTGCCTCGTCGCAGCCGTCTTCCCAGATGAACAGCAGGTATTCGGCGAAGGGGGCGCGCACGACGCGATAGCCTTCCGCCTCCAGCTGCGCGAACAGCCCGCCCGTCAGCTCGTCGCCCGCAACAAGCGGCCACTCGCCCACCACCGCAAGCGTTTTGCGGGCGCCGCCTGCTGCGGAACAAGCATCGCGGGCAGAAGCGCCGGAGGTTTTGAGATTTAACTCCTCTGCCGCATCAAGGTTGAACGAAGCCGAAATGTCAGAGGTTTCCACCTCCACATTACGCGCGCAGCTTGAGCCGAAATCCTTCGAGGATGCGGTCGCGCCAGCGCCCGCCGCAGCGCCAACTTCGCGTGCCGCAGCGAGCACATCGTCAAGCGTCAAGCTCGGCTTTGCCAGGCGTTTTCGCAGTTCGGAGCGCGCTTCCGGTGTCGCTGCCCACACGACATCGCCCGCCAGCATGTGCACGAAGAAGCCCTCGGGGTCGTCC
Organism: Senegalimassilia sp.; assembly: GCF_977052095.1. Classification (NCBI taxonomy): domain Bacteria; kingdom Bacillati; phylum Actinomycetota; class Coriobacteriia; order Coriobacteriales; family Coriobacteriaceae; genus Senegalimassilia; species Senegalimassilia sp. The sequence goes on along the minus strand of NZ_CDRSTZ010000023.1, from coordinate 4,604 downwards.
AGATTGCACGGCAGCAGCTCCACGTCGGGCGCGATTACGCGCACGTCAGCGTAGCCTTTCGCATCAAGCACGCTGCGCACCACGCGGTCGAACTGCCCATCGGCCTCGCCGCCCTGCGACGACGGCAGCAGTAACTGCCGCACGGGGCCTTCCGCATCCGCGTCTTCCGCAGCAACCAGGCTCACTCCCAGCAGGCTGGCGAACGAGTAGTATTCCTTGCTGGTGCACTCCTTGCGGCCCAGCTCGAGCGTCTGCGCGTTCGGCACAAGTTCGCGCACCGAAATCCCCTGGTCGCGCAGCCATTGCGCCGCCAGCGGCCCGTACGGCCCGAACGACGGCAGGCCCGCCAGCTCGCCTTTGCACACCGGCTCGCATGCCGAGTTCACCACGCGCGTCGACGTAGGCGCCCCGCGCAGATCGGCCGCCTCGTAGTGCTCGATCGCGTTCAAAAACGCCTCGACGCGCGTTTCCACGCCCACCTTCGAGTAATGCTCGTCCATCTCGATCTGCAGGTACGGCTTGCCGGCCATTTCCTCGGCGAACAGGTGGCTGATCATGGTGTCGGGGCCGCAGCCGTGGTTCGTCAGGTACACGGCGAACAGGCGCGGGTCGCGGCGCACCAGCTTCGCGCCCGAGAGGATGTGCTGCCCGAACGGCCACACCACGCCCGGATAATCGGCGGAAATCCCCAAGTCATGCGCGTGCAGGTGGCTGACCGTGATCACTTTTTGCCCGCGGTCGAGCAGCAGGTCGGGAATGCCCATGTTCAGCGCCGGGTCCACGATGCCGTAATTGCGAGTGATGATGACGATGACGCGCTCGCCGGGCTTCAGGCTGGCCAGCAGCTGGTCGCCCAGCTCTTCGGTTTTACGCGTGAATTCCGTGACCGCGAACCCGCCGGCCAGCATGGCGCGCGCCGTTTCCTGCGGCGTGCGGCCCAGCTGCGCGCCCACCTCCAGCATCACCTCGGCCATGGCACCCTGCCCAAAATCCAGGTTCATCTGGGGATTCAGCAGCGTAATGCCGTGACCTTCGTAATCGAGCTCCTTCGCCACGATGGCCGGGATCGACTGCATGTACGTGCACGCATAGTTGTGCGGCACCGTGGATTTCAGGTGGCGAATGGTGTGCACGCTGGGCATGAACACGTAGTCGACGCCCGCGTCGAGCAGCTGCGCCATGTGCCCGTGCACCAGCTTGACCGGGTAGCACGTCTCACCCTGCGCGCTGGCCTGCGCCAGGCGCACCGTTTCTTCGTCGGACGCGTCGGTGAGCACCACGTTGAAGCCGAGCTGCTTGAAGAACGCGTTGGCCATGGGAAACAGCTTGTGCAGCATGAGGGCACGCGGGATGCCGACGGTCTTCTTCGCCGGGTCGCGCTGCGGGTCGTAGCCCTCCAGGTACATCTCGTCAACTTTGTGGAAGAACGCGCGGTTCGCGGCGATCTCTTCCGGGTCGACGCGGCGCGCTGCGTGCGAAGCGCCCGAAAGGTCCCAACCCTTGAAGTTCGAAGGCGGGAAGGTTTTATCTGCGGTTACACCGGTTTGCACCGATAGGACGCCCTGCGCTTCAGCGGCCAGCAGGGCCGCGCCGACGGCGCCCGAGACGGCGAAGTACGGGCTGACCGTCAAGTTGTCGCCCGCGTACGCGCGGAACGCCGCCACGATGGCGGGGTTGTAGGCCACGCCGCCCTGCAGCACGATGCGACGGCCCACCGGCTTGTTGTTCACCACCTTGTGCAGGTAGTTGCGCACCACCGACAGGCACAGGCCCGCGGCCACCTCGGGTTTCGTAGCGCCTTTCGCCAGCGCGGCGTTGATGGCCGTTTCCACGAATACTGTGCAGCGTTCGCCCAGATCAACGGGCCGTTCTGCCGAAAGCGCCAGCGCACCGTAATCGGGCAGCGCAATGCCCAGGCGCGCGGCCTGCTCTTCGACGAAGCTGCCGGTGCCCGCCGCGCACACCTTGTTCATCTGGAAGTCGGCCACCTGCCCCGCCGCCAGCCCGATGTACTTCGAGTCCTGGCCGCCGATCTCGAACACGGTGTCCACCAGCGGATCGGCCGCCGCAGCGGCGCGGGCCTGCGCGGTGATCTCGTCGCGCACGGCATCGGCCCCGATAAGGTTGCCGATCATGGTGCGCCCGCTGCCCGTGACGCCCGCGGCCACCACGTGCGCCCGGCTACCCACGCGCTGGGCAAGCGAGGCCAGGCCATCGCGCACCGCCTGCTTGGGGTTGCCGCGCGTACGCAGGTACTGCGCGTCAAGCAGCACGCCGTCAGTGCTGACGAGCGCCAGGTTCGTGCTGGTCGATCCCACGTCCACGCCGAGCGCCACCGGCACAGGCTGGCCCGCGGCCAGCGCGTCCACGGCTGCCGAACGCGGCACCGCGCCGCCGTCGTAGGTGGGCGCACCAGCAGGGTTCCACGGGCTGGGGGCCAACGCGAACCCGCGGTTCGGCGTGCAATCCACGTGCGGTAAGCGCGGCAGGCGCGCAAGATCGTCAGCCTGACCAGCGCTTTCGCCACCAAGTGCCGCCCGCAAGGCAACAAGCTGGGCATCCGCCTCTCCTGCTTCCGCGGCTGCAAGCGCCGCGCCCACTGCCTGGGCGTTTACCAGCTGCGGGTCAGCCAAAAGCTCGTCTTCGCCCAAGTCGAATACCTCGCGCACGGCGCGCACGACGCCGGCGTTCAGCAGCGTGCCGCCCGCAAGCGCCAGCGGCTTTTCAACCGGAAGACTGCGCACGATGGTGGCCTTGAACGCCTTGACGGTGGCGTGGCACAGGCCCTGCAGGATGTCCTCGACGAGCACGCCCTCCTGCTGACGGTGGATGATGTCGGTTTTCGCGAACACGCTGCAGCGTCCCGACAGGCGCGGCACGCTTTGCGCGCGCATCACCAGGTCAGAGTAGCTGTCAAGCGGCAGGCCCAGGCGTTGCATCTGGTCCTCGAAGAAGCTGCCGGTGCCTGCCGCGCAGCTTTCGTTCATGGCGAACTCCGGCGCCGCACCAGACGCGAAACCGGTGGCGAACACGCCGGATTGCGCACCCATCTGCATGACGCATGCCGCCTGCGGGGCCAGCGCGCGCACGCCCTTGACCAGGGCGGGAACCTCTTCGAGCTCGCGAAGCCCCGGAGCCAGCGCGCGCACCATGCCCGCACCGCTGCCCGTGACCGCCACGCCGCCGCACGAGCCAAGCGGCAGAGGCCGCGACATAGCGGAAGTTGCGCATGCTGCGGCAGGCTCGCTTTCGCAAGCGCCTTCGCCTCCGGCGCGACCGCCCGCCTCCGGCGCAACGCGCGGGCCGGGTTCGTTTTCCCCGTTCGTCAGCTCATCAAGCAGCGCCCGCAAGCACGGCAGCGGCGAGCCCTGGTGCGCGCGGCGCAGCACGCGCACCACCGCGCCCGCCGCGTCGACCGCCGCAACCTTCACCGACGACGCCCCGATATCGATTCCCACGTAATACACGCGCTGCTCCTTCACATCACTTTGCTTCAATCGCAATCCGCCCGCCCGCAAATCCGCTATCCTTCGGCCTTGAACGCTTCGAATTCGGCAAGGAACTCGTCGCGGTCGAGGCTGCGCACTTGGCAGACGTCCTCGAACGTCACCAGGTCGACGATGGGGTTGTCCAGCGAGAACGGGAAGCCTTTCGACTGCAGAAACACCTCAAGCTTCGGCTCGTCAGCGCACAGTTGGCGCATGGTTTTCGTCGTATCCATATCCTTGTCCTTTCGGAATCGATTACCTCAAAACGCCTGGTCAGCAGCTATTAAACGCACGTCGCGAACCTCCCGCGCTCCCAAAGCGCGCAACGCGACCTCGCAGAGCACCGGCGCAATCCGGTCCTGCCCCATGGCCCCGCGCGCAGCCGTTGGCGCCGTGTTCGCTCACGCCGTCCCCGCACCGCCGTCTTGCACGTCCGCCAGGTTGATGCGTTCGGCGCCCAGCAGGCGCGCGTCGTCTTCGCCATGCGTGGCCACCAGCAGCGTGCGTCCTGCGCGGTGGCGCAGCGTGAACGCGATGACCTTCTCCTTCGTAGCCTGGTCAAGGCCGGTGAACGGCTCGTCAAGCACCACCAGGTCGCTGGGAAACGCCACGGCCCGCGCAAGCGACACGCGCCGCCGCATGCCACCGGACAGCTCCATGGCCGGCTGGTTCAGGCAATCGGCTGGCAGAATCTCGGCCAACAGGTCGCGCACGTCGGCGCGACGCGCGCTCGGCGGCAGCACCAGCGCCACGTTCTCCACGGGCGTCAACGTTTCGCACAGGCGGTCTTCCTGGAACATCATGCTGATGCGGCCTGGGGAAACACCGCGAATCTGCCCCGCATCGGCGCGTTCAAGGCTCAGCAGCACCCGGAACAACGTCGTCTTGCCACTGCCCGACGGCGCCATGAGGCAGCGCACGCCGCCGCCCGGCAGCGTGAACGTCGCGCGCCGCAGCACCTCGTTGGCCCCGTACGCCTTGCAAGCCCCATCGAACTCCACGTCCGCGAACGTCCTAAACAGCGCCACGCTACTCGCCTCGCTTCCCGATCAGCCCGCCGAGCGGGCGGTTCGCACGCTTCAGCAGCGCCATGAACGCCTTCTCGAACAGCACCGA
>NZ_CDRSTZ010000022.1:0-28201 GCF_977052095.1 Senegalimassilia sp. | reverse complement strand
CGGCGCCTGGTACTACCTGGAGCCCGGCAGCGGCAAGATGGCCACGGGCCTGAAGAAGGTCGGCGGCGCCACGTACCACCTGGCAAGCTCGGGCGCCATGACCACGGGCTGGGCGCTCGACGGCGGCAAGTGGTACTGGTCGGACTCCTCCGGCGCGCTCAAGACCGGGTGGAGGAAACTCGGCGGCAGCTGGTACTGGCTCGACAAGTCGACGTTCCGGATGGCCACCGGCTGGCAGCAGGTCGACGGCAAGTGGTACTACCTGGACGGCTCCCGCGGCGGCGCCATGCGCGCTAGTAGCTGGATATTGGACGAAAAGGGGTATTGGCATTGGGCTGGTTCAGACGGTGCCATGAAAAGCGGCTGGGACTCCTACGGCGGATAGCGGTATTACCTTGACCCTCAAGATCCAAAGCACGCTGCGGTTACTGGTCTGACCACGGTTTCGGGTAAGCAATACTATTTTGACGCCGATGGCGCCATGGCTGCGAACAAGTGGGTTGTTGTCGATTCCGCCAAGGGAAGCGTGAAGCTTGCAACGTCCAACGGAACGCTTGTGGGGAACGCGAAGAAAGTTAACGGGAAAATCGTTCTTTGCGACAGCAACGGCAAAGCGTCCAGCGGTTGGGTTTCTCTTGCCGGTAATCAATATTACGCAACGCCGGGAAGCGGCGCTATTGCGACTGGCTGGCAAAAGCTGGGCGGATCTTGGTATTACTTCAACAACCAGGGCATTATGGCTACAGGCTGGGCTCGCATTGGCGGCGCTTGGTACTACTTGCGAAGCAACGGCGCCATGGCAACGGGTTGGTTGAAGGATGGCAACTCCTGGTACTACCTGGACTCCAACAACGGTGGTCGGATGGTCGCTTCGAAGTGGCAGTATGTGGGCTCCGTTGATTATAAGTTCAACGGTAGCGGCCGCATGGTTGGCGCTTGGGTTAACGTTCCCGCGATGAATCAGTACCCGAATCTTCCCGACGGCTGCGAATCGGTTGCGTTGGCGAATATGCTTCGCTACTACGGGTTCCCAACTAGCAATACGACGATTTGGAATTCTTATTTGAGCTTCAGCGACTGGAATTTCGTGTCGGCCTATGCGATGGGCGGTTGTATGGCCCCTGCAATTCGCGATGCGGCAAATCGGTATCTCAGCGCTCGAGGCAGCTCTCTGCGCGCCCAGGATGTAACGGGGTCTTCACGTTCCGATATCTATTGGTATTTGCAGTACGGCATACCGGTTCAAGTGTGGGGAACGGTTAACAATGGGGGAGCCGGGTACGCTAAGGCTTCCCAGTGGTACGGAGGGCGCTTGTACAATTTCTATACCGGCAACCATTCGATTGTTGTTCAGGGATACGATGAGGAACGAGGCATTGTATACGTGGCTGATTCTATTTCTGGTAGTGTCGCAAGGTCTGCCAGCAGCTTCTTCAACAACTACTGGACGACAGGAGCTCAAGCGGTTGTGATTCGGTAATTGTGCGTTTAGGGCAATTGGATACGGTGTTTTGATGTGAAGGGTGGCAGGCGCTATGCTTGCCACCCTTTTGTGTGCGATTCGCATTTTGCTGGTACGGTTTGGGATGAGAGGCGGGGCCGTTGTTGTTCCTGAGGTAAACAACCCGGGAAAGCTGCTCTGACGTTAGGCGGTGCCAGTTCGGTTTGCCTCTGTTGTTGGCCGCTTGTTGTTTGTGGCGTTGGCGGGGCAAGAGATGCCGGCGGCTATTTCCCTAGCACGGCGCGTAGGGCTTGGGTTGCTTGGCTGTAGGCATCGTCGAGTTGGGGCAAAAGCTCGGTGGCGGCTTGCTCGTCGTGGGCTTTCAGCAGGTCGTTCATGCGCGTGGCCAACTGGTGCAGGCTGGTCAGCGACAGGTTGCCCGCCACGCCTTTCAGGGCGTGCGATTCGCGCTCAGCCTCGCCGAGGTTGCCTTCGGCGAATGCGGCCTCGATGTTGGCCATGTGCGGGTCGGACAGGAAGAGCTCGGCAAGTTTGAGGTACAGCGCCTCGTTGCCTTCGAAGCGGTCGGTGATATCTTCGTAGTCGATGTTCGCGTTTCGCAAAATCGCAATGTCTTTTTCGTCCATTGTGCCTCCCAAGGTTTCGGACGGGTTCGTTATCGGAAGTATAATCCGGCCTATGGCTAATCGGAATCAACAGTATCATGACCCTTTCGAGCCTGGCGTTTCCTCGCCGGAGTTCCAGCAATACGCCCGCGAGAACTATTCGGCGCATGGCGGCAATCGCGCGCGCTCGGGTGCGGCGGGCGGTCAGGCGCCGTATGCTGGCGGCACGGCGCGCATGTCGGGTGCCGGCGGTGGGCGGGGCGCTGCGGGCGATGGCGCTTACGGCGCCGCGAACGGACGCGATGCCAGCGGCGTTCGCGGGGGATATGGTTCCTCGTTTGGTGGAGCTGGTGCTAACGGCGGGCGGCAAAACCCCTGGTCGCGCCCTGATGGCGGCACTTCACGCATGCCGGGTGGCTCGGCAGCTGCCGGCGGTGCGGGCCGCGGCGCCGCTAACGCCTACACGCGCCCGGGTCGTCATGCTGCGGCGCAGCCGCGTTCGGGCTGGGCGTCGCCTTCCGACACCGGCGACATGGGGTTTGCCGGCTCGGCGGGCGCCTACACCAGCCCCGCGAAGCGCTTCGCCGGCCTGCTTGTGTGCGTGCTGGTGGCCGTGGCCATCGAGGTGTTCGGCTTCAACTTGGCGTTCTTCACGTCCATGACGTATCCCGAGGTGGGGTCATACCTGGTCAACGGCGTGGCCTCCGGCAGCGAGGGCACCATTGCGCTTGATGCCTCCAACAACGCCATCGAGCTGACCGGCCTTGACGACACCGTGCGCAGCATCCACTTCGCGCCCGTGCTCAACGACCCGGCGGCGGCCGCGAAAGCCACCGATAGCAAGCTGCAGGTGACCATGTACCTTGCCGACGAGGGCAACGCGAACTACTACCAGCTGCCTTCGGTGACGGTGGACCCGGCCGATGCGGCCAGCACGTACATCAGCTTGGACCCGGCGGGGAAGTGCCATTCCGTCTACGTGTCGTTCACGAACCTGGCCGATGTGGGGCCGATCACCGTTACGGGCGTCAGCCTCAACCAGCAGGTGCCGCTTGACATCGACCCGGTGCGTTTCGCGTACATTCTGGCCGTGCTGTTGCTGCTGTATGCCGTGCGCCCGCAGTCGATGCTGTTCAGCCGCGTGTTCGACGGGCGCATCACGCGCCACGGGTGGATGGTTGTCGGCCTGGTTGCCGTGCAGGCGGTCATCATCTTCGTGCTGGTCATGTCGAACACGCACTTCCTGTCGCTGACGCAAACCGCCAGCACCGAAAACTACTTCCAGTATCAAAAGCTTGCGCAGGCGCTGCTCCAGGGGCACCTGTACCTTGACGACGTGCCCAGCGCGGCGTTGCAGGCCATGGACAACCCCTACGACACGGCGGCGCGCGCCGCGGCCGGCGTGCCGTATCTGTGGGACCACGCGTATTTCGAGGGCAAGTACTACGTGTACTTCGGCGTGTTGCCGTGCCTGGTGTTCTATGTGCCGTGGCTTCTGGCAACGGGAACCGGTTTCCCCACGTGGCTGGGCGTGGCCATCTGCGATTGCGCGTATGCGGCCGGCTTGGCGTACTTGCTGACGAACGTGGTGCGGCGGTGGTTCCCGCGCACGTCGCTGGGGCTGTTCGCCGTGCTGGACATCATGCTGTTCGTGGCGGGCGGCGGGCTGATTTTGGCGCGCACGCCCAGCATGTACTTCTTGCCCGAGGCCATGGGGTTGGCGCTGGTCAGCTGGGGTCTGGGGCTGTGGGTCAGCGGCACGTCGCGCGGGTATATCGAGCGCGGCCGCGTGGTTGCCGGCGCGGCGCTTATCGCGCTGACGCTGGCGGCGCGCCCGCAGATGGTGCTGGCCGCCGTGTTCGGCCTGGTGCTGTTCTGGCCGTTTCTGCGCGACGCGCGCGGCAACGCCCAGGCGTGCCGCGCGTGCTTGGGCGAGTTCCGCGCGGCGCTTGCGCCGTTTGCGGTGGTGGCGCTGGTTGTGATGGCGTACAACTCCCTGCGCTTCGGCAGCCCACTGGATTTCGGCGCGAACTACAACCTCACCACGAACGACATGACGCACCGCGGATTCCACGCCGACCGCATCCCGTTCGGCCTGTACGCGTACCTGCTGCAGCCGCCGGCGCTGGGCAGCCAGTTCCCGTTTTTGCACCAGACGTACATGGACCCGTCGTACCAAGGCGTCACCATCTACGAGCCCATGTTCGGCGGCTACTTCTTCCTGTATCCCATGACGCTGGTGCTGCTGGCCCTGCCGCGCGTGCGCCACGCGCTGAAGGCGAAGGGGCTGCTGCCGCTGTGGGTGTGCCTGGTGGTTGTGGCCGTGGCGCTGTGCGTGTTCGACCTGCAGGGCGCGGGCATCCTTATGCGCTACATCTGCGATTTCGGGCTGTACTTCGCGCTGGCCGCGGCGTTGGTGTTCCTGGAGCTGTTGCAGGTGCGCTCGTCAGAGCCGCTGTCGAAGGGCTGGACCACGCAGCTGGGCGCGCACGGCGTGGCGCCCGTGGGGCAGGTGGGCGCGCACGCCATGGCGAACGCCAGCGCCGCCGGCGAGACGGTGTCGGTGTACCGCATCGCGCTGTATTTCCTGTTCGGATCGCTGGTGGTTATAATCACGGCAAACGCCCTACTCTGGAACGCCTTCGGCATGTATTAGGGCGTTCTAGCTGCCGTTCAGCACTAAACGCGCATAGTCTTGGCTTTGATGGAAGATATGGGCAAGTGTGAGGGCGCCTTCTTCTTTGAAAAACAGCACGATGTAGTTTTTCACGAATGCGGTGCGGTAGCCAAGCTTCGCGAGCACTTCGAATCGGGATAGCGCGTGTTCCACAATGCCGTCGCGCAGCTCGTCGAGCATGGCTTCCCAATTGTCAAGAAACGATTGCGCCGTGTGCGGCCCGAACACCATCAAGTAGGAGACGATTTCGTCAAGTTCTTTCAGCGCGCTTGGCTGGATGCGGACGTTATAGGCCATATTTCTCCCGTAATGCCGTGGTTGCCTCATACGCGTCTGTGGATAGTCCTTCTGACCTTTCCTGTTCGGCAACAACGATTCTTTCAAGCAAACGAGCGCGTGCGTCTGCTTGCTCAAGCCGTTCGTAGTCCGCGCTTCGCACGCAGACGAATCGGTCGTATCCGTTTTTCGTCACCGTTACGGGTGAAGGGCTGGTCTCAACCAGCTGATCGAATGCCGCAGTGTCGCGAAGATCTTTTATGGGAACGCATGTTGGCATGCTCGCTCCTTTCGTTGCATAATTGTGTGCACTATTATGCAATCATTGCGCGTTTAATCGCAAGGGTCGATGGCGATGCGCATATTGAAGCGCCGCAACTTTCCGGCACATTTCGCGTTTTTGTGTTCCCTAAACCTTGACATGGAGCAAACTTAAAGTGGTGAAATAAGCGCAGGAGAAACGCATCAAAGGGGAACGCATGAAAATCGCCGAAGTGAGCAAGCAGTACGACATCTCCGCCGACACGTTGCGCTACTACGAGCGCATCGGCCTTATGCGGCACGTGCGCCGCACTGAAAGCGGCATCCGCGACTACACCGAGCAAGACTGCGCGCGCATCCAATTCATCAAGTGCATGCGCGGCGCGGGCATGTCCATCGAGTCGCTTATCGAGTACATGGGGCTTATCGAGGAAGGCGACAGCACCATCAAACAGCGCATCAGCTTGCTTGAGGAGCAGCGCGACCTTATGCGCACGCGCGTTGCGGAAATGCAAGCCGGCGTTGATCGCCTTGACTACAAGATTGCCAACTATGAGAAGGTCATGAAGGAGACCGAGGCGAAGCTGCAGTAAGCGCGGCCCCGTGGCGTTGCGCGCAGGTTTTTGCGATGGTTGGTTTGCAAGCAATTCGCTACTGTTGATCTTGCAAGGAGTTCGACAATGAGTGGCCTCCCGTTTCCTGGATGGAGAAACGGGAGGCCACTTTGCTTTCTGGCGAATGCTGCAGGGGCCAAGGCCGTCTTGTGGCGAGGCTGACCCTGTCGTCAGCGCGCGGTTTCGACTTCGTGCGTTTGCGAGGGCATAGGGCGGGTTTTGGGGGCGTGGGCGCCTTCAAAACCCGATCCGGAAAAAATTTTAAAAAAAGGGGCTTGCGCGGAAAATTGAAATGTCTATAATACTTTCTTGCGCCACGAAAGAAGAAAGCGCACCGAAATTCCTCGGTAGCTCAACGGCAGAGCATCCGGCTGTTAACCGGAGGGTTGTAGGTTCGAATCCTACCCGGGGAGCCATAAAGCTCCTAGACGAACCGCGAAAGCGGTTTGTCTTTTTGTATCGAGGTTCTCGAGTCTTGAGGTCTCAAACCCCAAGGGCTAATATGAGCAGGACATTGTCAAGGGCAAAGAAGGGCCAAACCCGCTGTTTTTTCGGGTTTGGCCCTTCTTATGTGCTCTCGTGCGTGTGGCAACCTGGCTGGACCAGGCTGTTCTGACGACGCCATTATCAGCCCCGACCCACGAGAAGAACAGCAACGGTACGGAGCAGGGGCTCACAATGTCCTGCTCATATCGTCTTTCCCCTATAAGCCCAAATTCTTCTGTGCCACCATTGCTTCCTGTTGGTGCGCAATGCTCGTCGGCTGCAGGCACTACCGCGGCATTCAGGAAATGGGAAAAGTGACCATTGTTGGACAATATTTCGATTTCTTGAATGTTCGCCATTGAGTGTGGCGGATTTGTTGGGGGCGCTGTTGTGTCTTGGCGTTTGAGTAAGCCTTTCACCTGGGGTTTTGCAATTTTGGAATAACGCCTTGCGCTACGCCGCGGAGGGGCGAGCTTGAGGTATTCAGCTTCGTCGAAATATGTCCCGCATTCGTTCAGCTTTTCGGGAAATTGCCCAACAATGGCCACTTTTTTGAGAACCTGAATTAAATAGGTTTGTTTCGCTGCTGGCCATTGCCCGGCGCTTGTTCTTTCTCGTGCTCATTTCGGTCAGGTTGGGTGGTTTGGGGGCCGTGCGGGGTGCATCTCCGGTATGATGAAAGGCTGCAACAAAGAAAAGGAGTTATTGCACCATGATCATGCAGGTTGAGCATCTGACGAAGTCGTTCGGGGGGCGCACGCTGTTTTCCGACGTCACGTTCAAGCTGGAGGAGTACGACCGCCTGGCGCTTGTCGGCCCGAACGGCGCGGGCAAAACCACCATGCTCAACATCATCAGCGGGCGCGAAGACGCCGACGAGGGCCGCATCCTGTTTGCGAAGGGCGCGCGCGTGGGCTACCTGGAGCAGGAGGCCATCGAGATGCCTGACCGCCCCATCTTCGAGGAAGTCATGTCCTCGCAGGTGGAAATCTTGGCGGCCGAGCAGCGCCTGCGCGAGCTGGAGAACTCCCTGGGTGAAAACCCCACCGAACGCCAGCTGGCTGCGGCCGGCCGCGCGCGCGACGCATACGAGACGCTGGGCGGCTACACCATCGAGGCGAAGGTGCGCGGCGTGCTGTTCGGCCTGGGCTTCAAGGAAGGCGACCTGCAGCAGGCCACCACGAACTTCTCGGGCGGCTGGCAGATGCGCATCGCGCTGGCGAAGCTTCTGGTGCGCAACCCCGAGGTGCTCATGCTCGACGAGCCCACGAACCACTTGGATCTGGAATCGGTCAAGTGGCTCGAAGGCTTCCTGCGCGGCTACGAGGGCACCGTCATCGTGGTCAGCCACGACCGCGAGTTCATGGACAACATGGTCGACCGCGTGGCCGAGGTGGCCAACGGCCGCGTCAACCTGTACAAGGGCAACTACTCCGCGTACCTCAAGGCGCGCGAAGAGCGCATCGAGCGCCTGCGCCAGCAGCGCACGAAGCAGCTTGAGGAAATGAAGCACCTGGAGGAGTTCGTCGAGCGCTTCCGCTACAAGGCAACGAAGGCCCGCCAGGCTCAGGAGCGCGCGCAGCGGCTTGAGCGCCTGAAGGAAGAGCTCATCGAGATTCCGGAAGAGAAGAAGCCCATCCACTTCAACTTCGTGCAGCCGCCGCGCACCGGCGACGAGGTGGTGCGCTGCCGCGGCCTGGTGAAGCACTTCGGCGACAAGCGCGTGTACGACAACTTCGACTTCACCATGTACCGCGGCGACAAGGTGGCGCTGGTGGGTCCGAACGGCGCGGGCAAGTCCACGCTCATGAAGATGATCGCGGGCGTCATGAAGCCCGATGCGGGCACCATCACCTATGGCGTGCACGTGGCGCTGACGTACTACGCGCAGCACCAGCTGGAAGAGCTGCACGCGGGCAACACCGTGTTCGAGGAGCTCGATCACGTGGCGCCGGGCTGGAACATCTCGCAGGTGCGCAGCCTGCTGGGCGCGTTTCTGTTCGAGGGCGACGCGGTGGACAAGAAGGTCAGCGTGCTGTCCGGCGGCGAGAAGGGCCGTTTGGCATTGGCGAAGATGCTGGTGGCGCCGAAACCGCTGCTGTGTCTGGACGAGCCCACGAACCATCTGGACATCGCCAGCGCCGATGTGCTTGAGCAGGCGCTCAACCGCTTCGAGGGCACCATCCTGCTCATCACGCACGACCGCCACCTTATCCGCAGCGTGGCGAACCGCATCGTGGAAGTGAAGCCGGGCAAGGTGACGGTGTACGACGGCGACTACGACTACTACCTGTTCAAGTCCGGCCAGCTTGACGGCCCGGCGCCTACCGACGAGTCGCTGGTGGACGAGCTGATGGGCAAGGGCGGCTCGGGCAAGGGCGGCAAGGCGAAGGGCAAGGCGTCCGCGCCAGCCGCTAAGGCGCCGCTGCCCGCTGCCGAACAGCCTGCGGCCGGCGAGCTGACGGCCAAGCGCGGCAGTGCGCCGAAGACGAAGGAGCAGAAGCGCCGCGAGGCCGAGGCGCGCAATCGCGCCTATGCCGCGCTGAAGAACCATCGCAAGCGCATCGCCGAGCTGGACAAGCAGATGGAGCGCGACAACGCGCGCATGGAAGAGCTGCTGGCGAAGATGGCAGACCCCGACTTCTACATCAACGAGGACGCCTCGTCAGACGCCGTGGCTGAGCATGCCAAGCTCAAGCAGCGCATCGCGGCCGCCGAGGAGGAGTGGTTCATGCTCAACGAAGAGCTTGAAGCCGAGATGGCGCGCCAGGCGGCGGAAGGGTAGGGCGAAGGCTGTGCTGAACATCGTGCTGGTGGAACCCGAGATTCCGCAGAACACGGGCAACGTGGCGCGCACGTGCGCGTGCATCGGCGCGCGGCTGCACCTGGTGGAGCCCATGGGGTTCGCCGTGACGCAGCGCAACCTGGCGCGTGCCGGCTGCGACTACTGGGATGACGTGGACATCGTGCGCTGGTCGTGCGCCGACGAGTTCTTCGAGGCGCATGCGACCGACGAGCTGCACCTGTTCACGGGCCACGTGCAGGCCAGTTACGCCAGCGTGTCCTACGGGCGGGACGCCTATCTGGTGTTCGGGCGCGAAAGCCGCGGGCTTGACGAGGCCGTTATGCAACGATTCGCTTCCGCCTGCGTGCGCATCCCTATGCGCGAGGGTATGCGGAGCTTAAACTTAAGCAATTCAGTAGCAATTGCCGCGTACGAGGCACTGCGGCAACAGGGCTGGCCGAACATGGCGTAAAGCAGGGTCGGTTTTGGCGCTTTCGAGATGGTAACCGGGAACAAGCGAAGGGGGTGCGATATGGACGAGGAGCGCAAAACGGCGCGCGGCGAAAGCGATGCCGCCGAGCGAATCGACGGTGTGGCTGCTTCATCTTGCGACGAAAGCAAGACCGCAGGCGACCTTGCGGGTGGCGGCGAGGCTTCGGGCGCGGCAACGCCTTCGACTGCTCGCAGCGCCAGCCCGCTTCCAAGTCCAAGCCCCACGCCAACGTTTTCCGGCACGAACCGGCCGGCGCGTCGCGCGCGGCGTTTGCGCTGGCAAGCGGGCGTTCCTGCGTCTATGACGGCGCTTGCGCTGTTTTCGTTCACGCTGCTTGTCGGCGGTGTGGCGGGGTACGTTTCAACCATCCCCGGCTTGTTGTACGAGCCGCCGGTTCCTTCGCTTGTGCCTTTGGGACTTGCGTTTGCGTCGACCGACGATGCCGCGAAACTCAGCGTCGTTTCGTCCGATGGGCCTTCCCGCAATGTTGGGCCCGTTGACCAACAAGAGGTTGCTGAACAGAACGCTGTTTCGGCAGCGCTGGGGCTTGGCGCGTTCGGTGGCGTGCTGGGTGCGGGGTCGCTTGCTGCGGGTTCGCCGTCCGGCGCGGTTGACGCGTCGTTTACGAAGGCCGTGGAGGCTTCGAAGACCCCTTCGTCCAGCGCCGCTTCGAATGCGGGATCGAATTCCGGCAGCTCCGCTTCGGCCGGGTCGGGGTCGGGCGCGGGCGCGACTGGCGGCGACTCAACGGCGGGCGGCTCCTCTTCAGGCGGCTCTGCGTCCGGCGGGTCGTCGGAAACGCCTTCGCCCTCGGGTCCTTCTGAAGCAGAAGAAGCTCAGGTCCACGCGCTGTTGGTTGATCATTTGAACCGCGTGAACACCTACGTGTCGCGCCTGAACGCGGCCATCGGCTCGTTCGGCAGCGATGCCTTGCATGGTTCGCTGGACGTGCGCCAGGCGGATTACAACGAGTGCTCGGCTATCGATAGCCAAACGCTTACCGATTTCCTTATGTTACGCAACTACGATTGTCCCGAGGGGTCGCGCTGGGCCGATCAGAAAGGCAACTTGCAGCGTGCCTATATTGCGCTTGACCAGGCGCTTACACCGTATTACGACGCGTGGAACCTCAACCTGGCGTATGCGAACCCCGCCGATGGTTACAACCGTTGGATGGAGCCCATTTGGAACGACCAAGATGCAAACGGTAACAGCGTAACGGCCGCCCAGCTCAACGAAGTGCTTGCGAGTATCAGCTTATGAGCGGGTGGAGTGGAAATGCGAGCGGTCGCAATGCGCGAACAGGGTCGCTTGCGGTTGCGTCTGCCGCGCCGGCCATGCGCGTCGCGCGCGTTGAGGGTTTCGAGGCGCCGTTTGTGCTGGCTGATGCCGATCGCGCGGCGTATCGGCGTCGTTTCGTCACGCTGTTCGTGCTGGAAGGTGAAGGCCACAGCGGCGGCACGGGGCGCGTGGAGCACGCGCGCAACGCGCAGGGCGAGCACGTGGCGCTGAAGCTTTTGGCCGACCCGCAGCGTCATGGTGCGGAATCCGACGAAGAGCACGCGCGCCGTGCCCGCGCCGCGCGCGCGGCGTTTGAACGCGAGTACGAGTGTCATGCGAAGCTTTCGGGCTTGAAGGGCTTTCCGCGCCTGTTCGGCCGCGGCCAGGTTGCCGGCGTGCCGTGCATCGTCATGGAGTGGGTCGAAGGCGTCACGCTTGATCGCGTGCGCCGCACGCTTGCCGTGGACGGGGCAGGTCGGGTGTCGCCGCTGGTGGCGGCGCACATCGGTCGCGACCTGTTCGACCTGGTGGCGCGCATGGGATTCGTCGAAGGCGGGTTCGTGCACCGCGATATCAGCCCGCGCAACGTCATGGTGCGCACGTCGCGCCTGACTTTGGCGCAGCAGGTTGAGGAAGGCGTGTTCGACCTGTATCTTATCGATTTCGGGTCGTCTGCCGATGTGGACGTTGCCACGTCGTTCACGCGCGAAAACGCGGTGTTCCGCGGGGCCACGGCCGACTATGCGCCGCCCGAGATGCTCAGCGACGACATTCCGGGCCTTGACGAGCTGCGGAAATCATCTGCTATCGACGTGTACGCGGCAGCAAGTGTGGTGTATCGCCTGGTCAGCGGGCATGTGCCGTACGAGTTGCATGGCCTGTCGGACGATGGCCGGGCACTTTCGCCGTATCGCGCGAAAATGGCTGCGGCTGCGCCGCCGGCGGTCATGGCGCACGAGGACGCCGATGCGCTGGTGGATGTGCTGGCGCGCGAGCCCGAGGCTGCGGTGGCCGTGCAGCAGGCGCAGGACAAGCTGCCCGCGCCGGCAAGTGTTGCGGAGGCGGCCGATGCGCTCACGTTTGTGGACCGCATGTTCGCCGAGGTGCTTGCCGACTGCCTGGCGCGCGAGCAGGCCGACCGTCCGGCGGCCGCGGCCGTGCGCGAGGCGTTGTCGTCGTTTTCCGTGCACTATGCCGAAAACGTCGAGCGCTCGCTTTCGGGAAAGCCCCTGGTGCCTTGCGTGCCCGGCGGCTTGATCGGCGGGTTTCCCGATGCGCCGAACGGCGCGCTTTCGCTTGCGCGCATAACGGCGAAGTGCGTAGCGGCGGTTGCGCTTGCCGCGGTGGCCATTTCCGCCGGCGTGTTGGTGAACGGCGCGGCAGCTTCGTTTTCGCTGGGCGGCGCCTTCTGGGAAGGCGCGGTTCCGGGAGTGGCGGTTGCGGCGGCGTTGGCGGTGCCTGCGCTTGCCGGCTTGGCGCTTCGGGCAGGCGGGTCGCGCACGCGCGCAGGGTTTTTGCGCGGCACGGCCGGTGTTGCGGTTGCGGGCGCAGCGGAGTTCAAGCTGCTGGGCTGCCTGCAGTTCCAGCTGGCGCAGAAAGCCGATGGCTTGGCGGCGGCACTGGTGGCCGCCATGGCGGCGGGATGGTTCGTCCTGGTGGCCGATTATGCATTGAATGTTGCATTGCCGCAGGTCAAACGGCTGCGTGCGCTTCCGGATGACGGTCCGGCGCTTGATGGCGCCGCTCTTGCCGCTGCGCATGCGGCGGCGCTTGAGGCTGCGTCGCGGGATGCTGGGGAAGCCGAAGTTGAGCCGGAGTACGAGATCGACGATGCGCAGCCCGGTGCGGGCGGCGCGCAAGCATGCGAAGGAGCGTAACGGGATGGCTGTGGAACTGACGCCGTGCGGCGCCTTGTTCGAAACGATGAAACGCTACGGCGGCATCAGCCATAAGGATTTGGCGCGCTTGGTGCTGTCCGGCCGTCCGCTTGCCGATGGGAAAAGCCCGCTTTCGCGCTCGGACGACCGCACGTGGGTGTCGCGCTTCATCGTGCACGCGCCCGTCGGCTCGCTGCAGGACCGCTACTTCAGCGACTGGGGCGTGGCGGCGCTGCGCGTGTGCGCCCGTTTGCGCTCAAGCGAGGGCAAGAACCTTTCGGCGGGCGGCGTGCTTGACGTGATCACCGGGCCGGGCGGCGACATGATGCGACAGGCTTTGCGCGGCTGTCATCAGGACTTGGCTTTGTACGACAACGTGCAGGAGCGCCTGGTGGCGGGGTCGGGATACAGCGAAGAGGAGCGCGCGGAGCTGGCGTGCGTGCTGTTCGTGGCGGCCGGTTGCTCGGCGAACGTGAAGCGCTCGTGCGCCTACGTGCTCGATTACGTGCGCAGCGTGCACGGCGGGCGGCTTGAAACCGTTTCGGCTGCCGTTATGGAGGCGGGGCCGTGCGCATCGGCGCCGGCCGACCCGCGTTCGCAGGCGCAGGCGTTGGGGTTGTTGCGCGTGGTGAACGGCATGGTGTCGGGCGCGCTGCACTGGGTGCAGCCGCTGTCCGATGGCATCGAGATCGGCGCGCTTGCGCTGGGGCCCGACGATATCGCCGACGTGGAGCCGGACGTTTCGGGCCATCATCTGCGCGTTTGGTGCAACGAACAGGGCAAGTGGTGCGTGGAAGGCATGGGCAGCTCGAACGGCACCGTGCTTATCAGCGGCGAAGACGGCTCGGAAGTGGTCGTGGAAGCCCCGCGCGGCGCCGGTGCGCGCACGGCGGTGCCGGTGGAAGTGCACGCCGGCGACGAGCTGGTGCTCGGCAGCGCCACCAGGTTCATGCTGATAGAAGGCATGCCCGAAACCTGGGAGTAGGGGTTGTTGGGATCCACTCCTGCGGCTATCCCTGTTCGTGCGGCAGCAAGGGGGCTAGGTAACCTTCGTCGGCTAGGGCTCGGCCGATGGTTTCGAGTGTCTCTTCGCTGTCTGCTGCTATGAGGTGGTAGTGGTAGCCCGAGGTGGCGGTGCACAGCGGCGAGGACTTGCCGCTTTCGATATCTTGCATGAAGCGGTCGATGTCGGCCTGGGTGGCAATGTTCAGCGGCGCGGTCACGCGGCCGTAGGCGCGATGGCTGATGGATACGTTTTTCACGCGTCCACCTGCGGAAATGATGGTCTCAAGCTCGTGTTTCGTTTGCTCGACGCCGTGGTGCACCTTGAACGTGCGCTCGAACGGCTCGGCTGGCGCGGCGCCTTCTGCGTCGGTGCTTTCCGGCTGCTCTGCTGCGCTTGCCGCATCGGCCAGCACGTAACCTTTCGTGGTGGCCACGATGTTCGCCCCCGCTTCGCGCAAAAGCGCGATGTCCTGCACGATGATCTGGCGGCTGACGCCAAGCTGCTCGGCCAGCGCGCCGCCGGCAAGCGGCGCGCTGGATTCGCGCAGCAGCCGCAGAAGCGCCTCGCGGCGGGTTTGCGCTTTCGTCATGCTATCGCCTTGCCTTTACGGTTGGGTGCTCGGGGCATTTATGCGCCGTGAAGCTATTGTCGCACAAGGACGACGGGGAAGCTTGCTCGGCTTGCTTGCCTTCGCCGCATTCTGCGTTTGCGCAGGTGGAAGCTTCACCTTCGCCATTTATACCCGCTTCATCAAGCATGCGCAGATGCTTGAGCGACACGTCCAGGATGGGTGCGGAATGTGTCAGCGCGCCGCTGGACACGTAGTCGACGCCCAAATCGGCGATGGCACGCACGTTGTCCGCATCGATGTTGCCCGAGCACTCCGTCTCGGCGCGCCCGTCGATGAACGCAACGGCCTGCGCCATGGTGGCGTGGTCCATGTTGTCAAGCATGATGATGTCGGCGCCGGCTTTTACGGCCTCGCGCACCTGGTCGAGCGTTTCGCACTCTACCTCGATCTTGCGCACGAACGGGGCGTAGGCGCGTGCCGCCGCCACGGCCTGCCGCACGCCGCCCGCGGCCGCGATGTGGTTGTCCTTGAGCATGACGCCGTCGGAGAGGTTGTAGCGGTGATTGCGCCCGCCGCCCGTGCGGACGGCTTCCTTCTCGAACACGCGCATGTTCGGCGTGGTTTTGCGCGTGTCCACCAGCGTGGTGCCGCTGCCTTCAAGTAGACGTGCCACGCGGCGCGTGTACGTGGCGATGCCGCTCATACGCTGCAGGTAGTTCAGCGCCACGCGTTCGCCGGAAAGCAGCGCGCGCACATCGCCGGTTACGGTGGCAAGCACTTGACCTGAGCAAACGGTTGAGCCCTCCTGCGCGAAGCGCTGCACGCGGCTTGCGGGGTCCAGGATGGCGAACGTGCGCTCGAACACGTCCAGGCCGCACAGCACGCCGTCGGCCTTCGCAATCAGGTCAACGGCCGCCGGGCGCGCGTCGGGCATGATGGCGGCGGTGGACACGTCTTCGTTCGTGATGTCCTCGGCCAGCGCTTGGCGGATGAGCGGCTCGGCAACGGTGGTCAGCGTGATGAAGTTCATGCGACAACGGTCTCCTTCCGGTGGGCGGTGGTGTGGGCGGGGCTGGCGGCGCGGGGCGTCGGATGCGTTGAATCTGGGCGACTGGACGCGGTGTCATATGCACCGTTGGAGGAGTCGTAGCAGCTTGATGTTGCAACGTGCGCGCCGTTCGCGGTGTCGTTGCGGCGTGATGCGGCGCTATGTGTATCGTGAGCTGTGTCGTCGTGCGCGGCGTCGTCGTTTTGTACGTCCGCTTCGGCCGCCGCGCGCGACCGTGTCTCTTCGCTTTCCCGCCCACTTGCAGCCTGCAGCTTTTCGCTTGCTAGCGCGCAGAGACGCTCGTATGCCTGCGCGTCGGCGCCGGCAGGGTGCTCGGCGTACGTCTGCGGATGCGGCGCGGCAAGCCCACGGCGGCGCGCGATATCCCAAGCGGCGCGCTGTGCGAACACGAGCGACTCAAGCAGCGAGTTGCTGGCCAGGCGGTTCTTGCCGTGCACGCCGTTGCAGCTTGTCTCGCCCGCGGCGTATAGCCCTGGCATGCTGGTGGCGCTGGCGCGGTCGACGTGCACGCCGCCCATGAAGTAGTGCTGCGCGGGCACCACGGGAATCGACTCGCGCGTGATGTCGTACCCTTCGGCCAGGCAGTGCTCGTAGATGTGCTGGAAATGCCCCGTGACCTCATCTTTCGGCACGCTGGCGAACGAAAGACGCACGTGATTGGACCCTTCGCGCTCCATCTGGCGGCATATGGCGGCGCTTACCACGTCGCGCGGCTGCAGCTCATCGACGAAGCGCCTGCCGTGCGCATCAAGCAGCACGGCGCCTTCGCCGCGGCACGATTCCGAGATCAAAAACGCGCGGCCGGGCTCGGTGGTGTACAGCGAGGTAGGGTGAATCTGAACGTAATCGGTGTGCTCAAGCGCGATGCCGTGGGCGCGCGCAATGTGCAGCGCGTCGCCGGTAAGGCTGGGGAAGTTCGTGGAGCGCTCGTACGTGCCGCCGATGCCGCCGCACGCCCACACCGTTGCCTGCGCGTTGATGCGCAGCGCGCGTCCGGCGGCGTCGAATGCCGCGATGCCGCTGCAACGTTGGTTGCCCGCGCCGTTTTCGCTGGTGAGGATGTCGCTCATGCGCGTGTTTTCCAGAATGCGCACGTTGCCAAGCTTGCGCACGGCGGCCAGCAGCTTCGTGGTGATCTCGGCGCCGGTGGTGTCGTCGTGGAAGCAGATGCGTGCCCGGCTGTGCGCGCCCTCGCGCGTGTAGCGCAGCCGGCCGGCCTCGTCGCGTTCGAACTGCACGCCGTAGTCAACCAGGCTGTCGATGACGCTGCGGCTGGCGCGGATCATCAGGTCCACGCTTTCGCAGCGGTTTTCGAAATGTCCGGCGTGCAGCGTATCCTCGAAGAACGGGACGTAGTCGTCGGCGTCGTGCTGCACGCAGATGCCGCCTTGCGCCAGCATGGAGTCGCACTCGTCGACGGTGGTCTTCGCCAGCATCACCACGGAAAGCTGACGCGGCAGGTTAAGCGCGCAGTACAGCCCGGCCACGCCGCAGCCCACGATGACCACGTCGCAGGTGATTGCTTTCGGGCTGGTGCCCGGAGCTATGGAAGCGTTTTGGGATGCGGGTGCTTCGGTGGCGGTAGCTGTTTCTGCGACCGGTTGAAGCTGGTTACCGGTTGCATTGGCTGCCTCAGCTTGGTGGGGCGTCGCTGGGGGCTCGTTTTGGCCGTAAGCTTGTTCGCTGCTGCCCTGGGCTCTTGTGTCAATCACCGGTGTAAAACGGTTGCCGTTCATGCTGGCAGCCGCTGTTTCTGCAGGTAAATCGTTCATTTCGCTCTCATCTACTTCGCTGCGTATTCCAGCATGCGCTCTAGCGTCACGCGGGCGGCGGGGGCCAGCTCTTCGCTGACGTGCACCTCGTATGGCGCAGGGTTTTGCAGGCACGCGGCTACCTTCGGCAGCGTCACCTGGTCCATGTTCACGCAACGCGGCGTGGTGGCGGGGAAGTGGAAGCGCTTGCTTGTGCCCGCGTTACGGCGTTCAAGCTCCCGCAGGATGCCCACGACGGTGCACACGATGAAGTCGCGCGCGTCCGAGGCGGTGGCGTGCTCGATCATGCCTTTCGTCGACCCGATGAAGTCGGCTTCGTCAAGCACGTCGGCGGGGCACTCGGGGTGCGCCATCACCACGGCTTCGGTGTAGGCCTCTTCAAGATCGATGATCTGCTGCCGGTTGATGGTGACGTGACGCGGGCAGTAGCCCTTGTTCAGGATGACGTGCTTTTCCGGCAGCTGCTCGGCCACGTAGCGGCCCAGGTTCATGTCAGGGATGAACAGGATGTTGCGCTGCGGCAGCGCGCGGCAGATCTTCACGGCGTTTGACGAGGTCACGCACACGTCCGACCACGTTTTCGCCTCGGCCGTGGAGTTGACGTAGCACACTACGGTAAGGTCGTCGTGCTCGGCGCGCACGCGGTCGATGTCGGCTTTGCGTACCATGTGCGCCATGGGGCAGTCGGCGCCCGGCTCGGGCAAAAGCACGCGCTTTTCGGGGTTCAGTAGCTTCGCCGATTCGCCCATGAACTCCACGCCGCAAAGCACGATGGTTTGTTGCGGCAGGTCAACGGCAAGTTTTGCCAGCGCGAAGCTGTCGCCAACGTAGTCGGCAACGTCCTGCACCTCGGGCGGCACGTAGTAGTGCGCCAGAATCACGGCGTCGCGCTGCGCCTTCAGTTGCTGGATTTGTTTCGTTAGCGCCTCGATGGTGCCGGCGGCCTGATCGGCGCGCTGTTGGGGGGCGTTCGCTTCGCTCATGATGATGCTCCAGAGGGTTCGTACCTTATATATGACGCCGCAGTATGGCACCAAAACTTTACAGCTGACAAGTCACCTGTAAAGTTTCAAGGTTTCTCCACCTTTCGCCGCCCGCGCCGCGCTTTCGCCGCCTGCGGGCAATTCCCGCATCGCCGGTAGGTTCAACATGTTTGCGCGTCATACTGAGCACAACGCAAACCTGCGCAACGCGGCAGCGCGCACCGCGCACCGCATCCCTGACCGCAAACCCAAGGAGGTTCAGCATGGCTCGTGTGTACAATTTCTCGGCCGGTCCGGCAGTGCTCCCCGAGGAGGTGCTGTCCTCTGCCGCTGCGGAAATGCTCGATTACCAGGGCACGGGCATGTCGGTCATGGAGATGTCTCACCGCTCCGCCGCGTTCAAGGGCATCATCGAAACGGCCGAGCAGGACATCCGCGACCTCATGGGCATCCCCGACAACTACCGCGTGCTGTTTCTGCAGGGTGGCGCCACGCAGCAGTTCGCGGCCATCCCGATGAACCTCATGCAGAACAAGGTTGCCGACTACATCGTGTCGGGCAACTGGTCGAAGAAGGCGTTCAAGGAGGCGAAGCTGTACGGCCAGGCCAACTGCGTGGCCAGCTCCGAGGACGAAAACTTCACGTACGTGCCCGATGTTGACGGTCTGACGTTTTCCCCCGACGCCGACTACGTCTACATCTGCCAGAACGAAACGGTGTACGGCACGCGCTACCCGAAGCTTCCCGACACCGGCGATACCCCGCTCGTGTCCGACGTGTCCAGCATGTTCCTCTCCGAGCCCGTTGACGTGACGAAGTACGGCCTTATCTACGGCGGCGTGCAGAAAAACGTCGGCCCGGCCGGCGTGGTCATCGTCATTGTGCGCGACGACCTTATCCGCGAGGACGTGCTGCCGTTCACGCCCACCATCATGCGCTACAAGACGCAGGCCGACGCCGGCAGCCTGTCGAACACCCCGCCGTGCTACGGCATCTACATGTGCGGCAAGGTGTTCCAGTGGCTCAAGGGCCTTGGCGGCCTTGAAGTTATGCAGCGCATGAACCAGGAGAAGGCGGCCATCCTGTACGACTACCTGAATCAGTCGAAGCTGTTCAGCGGCACGGCGAAGAAGGAGTTCCGCTCGCTTATGAACGTGCCGTTCGTCACGGGCAACCCCGACCTGGACGCGAAGTTCATCGCCGAGGCCAAGGCCGCCGGCATCGAGAACATCAAGGGCCACCGCAGCGTCGGCGGCATGCGCGCCAGCATCTACAACGCCATGCCGAAGGCGGGCGTGGAAGCGCTCGTGCAGTTCATGGACAAGTTCGAGCGCGAAAACGCGTAAGGAGTTTCGGCGCGCGACGTCATCCTCATTGGCGAATGCGGGAGCGAAGGGGGAAATCTCTTCGCTCCCGTTTAGTTTTGCGATCGTATGCCGCACAGCTCGTACGCGCAGGTTACATTCCGCAGGTTACAGTTTTGTTAGCTTTCGTTTCCCGGTTTCTTCTTTCGGCAGATGACGGTATACTGAACAAATTATGACTACACTTCCTTATCTCATCTGCTCTATCCTGAGCTTCATCCTCGCCATCGTGTTGCACGAGATGTCGCACGGTTTCGCGGCATACAAACTGGGCGACCCCACGGCGAAGCGTGCGGGGCGCTTGTCGTTCAACCCGCTGGCGCACATTGACCCGTTCGGCACGGTTATCATGCCGTTTTTGCTGATGGCCATGAACATGCCGGTGTTCGGTTACGCCAAACCCGTGCCGTATAACCCGGCGTACTTCAAAGACCCGCGCAAGGGCGACCTCATCGTCGGCTTGGCCGGCCCGGCCGCTAACTTGCTGCTGGCCGTGCTTGCCGGCGTTGTGGCGTGGGTGTTGTACGGCTTCTGCCCTGTGGCGCAATGGGTGGTGGAAAGCGAGTTTTTCCACTACTTCTACTTGATGTTCTTGCCCATGTTCGCGCTCATCAACTTGTACCTGATGTTCTTCAACCTGCTGCCCATTCCGCCGCTTGACGGCAGCTCCATCTTCGCGTTCTTCATGCCCGTGAAGTGGCTGCCGAAGTACTACCAGGTGCAGCAGTACGCGTTCCCCATCTTCATGATTGTGGCCATTTTGCTGCCGTACATCATCCATGTGAACCCGTTCGGCATCTACTTGGACGTCACGGCGGGCAACGTGGGCAATCTGCTGTTCCCGTTCCGCATTTCGTAAAGCGGGGCGCTTGAGTGTCGTATCGCGTTCGCACAGACAGCTTCGAAGGGCCGTTCGATCTGCTGTTGTACCTGGTCAGCCGCCAGAAGGTTGACATTGGGGCTATCAACATCACCGAAATTGCCGACCAGTACCTGGCTGAGGTGGCGCGCCTGCAAAACCTTGACCTGGACGTGGCCAGCGACTTTCTGCTGGTGGCCAGCACGCTGCTGGAAATCAAGGCCGACAGTCTTTTGCCGCGCGAGCAGATGCAGCTTGACGACGACATCGCCGAGCTGGCGCCATCGGAAGCGCGCGATTTGCTGGTGGAGCGCCTGCTGGAGTACAAGCAGTTCAAAAACGCCGCCGCCGCGCTGCACGAGCGGTTCGTGACGGAAGGCCGCATGCATCCGCGCCCGTTCGGGCCCGACGCCAGCTTCCTTGAGCTTATGCCCGACTTTCTGCGCGACGTGTCGCTTGACTCGCTGGCGCTTTTGGCCGCGCAGGCGCTGGCGCGCCGCGAGGTGTTCCTGTTGGAAAGCGAGCACATCGCGGCGAAGCCCATCCCCGTGGAGGTGCACGTGCGCGCCATTCACCAGCGCATCAAGAACCTGGGGCACCTGCGGTTCTCGCAGTTGGTGACGCCTGAGACGCCAAAACCGCTGGTGGTGGTCACGTTTTTGGCGGTGCTGGAGCTGTACAAGCGCTCCATGGTAACCGTTCAGCAGTCCGAGCTGTTCGGTGACATCGACATCGACTATATCGAGGGCTCCGGCGAACTTCTGCTCGATGGCGAAGACGCCCTCACGTCGGTAGGCGAGGAATAGGGAAGGCCGCAATGTTTCAAGGTTTGGACGAAAGTCAGCTTGCCGGTGCCGTTGAGGCGCTGCTGTTCGTAACCGATGAGCCGGTGGGCGTCATCACGCTTGCCGACATGCTGGAAGTAGACCCGAAGCTGGTGGAGGAAACGCTGGTCGACCTGCGCGAGCGCTTCGAGCGCGAAGGCCGCGGCATCCAGCTGCGCGAGGTTGCGGGCGGCTGGCGGCTGTACACGCACCCGGCGTATCACGAGCTGGTGGAGCGCTATGTGCTGTCGTGGGACACGCGCAAGCTGTCGCAGGCGGCCATGGAAACGCTTGCCATCGTGGCGTACCTGCAGCCCGTCACGCGCGCCGGCGTGGCCAGCGTGCGCGGCGTGAATTCCGACAGTTCCATAAACTCCCTGGTGGAGAAGGGCTTGGTGCGCGAAGCCGGTCAGGCCGATGCGCCGGGCAACCCCACGCTGTACGCTACCACGCGCGGCTTTCTGGAGAAGTTCGGCCTGCGCTCGGTGCGCGACCTCCCCGATTTGGACCAGTACGCGCCCGACGACGCCACGCGCGAGCTTATCCGCGAGCGGCTGAGCGCCAGTTCGGAGAACGTGTACGTTGCGCCGGCCGCGCAGGCCGATGGCGAAGATGGCGACCCGTTTGCCGATGTGCGCTTCGATTTTGACGACGAAGGCGATGCCGGCCAGCTTTCCGGCGGGCAAACTGGCCCTGCTGGCGAGGCCGCTCAACAAACGCTTGCAGATGCGATGGCTGCAAGCTTTGGGTTGGTCGATAAGATTGACTTCGATAATCTAACCTTTGAAACAGATGACGAATAGCGGGAGTGCAATCATGAGCAAACCGTTGAAGCCCAATCAGCAGCAGCCTGACGAGCGCATCGTGCCTATGCGCCTGCAGAAGTTTTTGGCGCGCGCCGGCGCGGCAAGCCGCCGCGGGTCGGAAAACCTCATGACGGCCGGTCGCGTGACGGTGAACGGCCAGGTGGTCACCGAGCTGGGCAGCAAAGTCGATCCGCTTGTTGACGAAGTGGCCGTCGATGGCGTGCCCGTGTATCTGGCGCAAGGCCCCGTCACCATCATGCTGCACAAGCCGGCCGGCTACGTCACCACCATGTCCGACCCGCAGGGCCGCCCCACGGTGGCCGAGCTGGTGCCCACTGACCGCTTCCCGGGGCTGTTCCCCATCGGGCGGCTGGACTTCGACACCACGGGGCTTTTGCTGTTCAGCACCGACGGCGAGCTGGGCAACGGCCTTCTGCACCCGCGGCACCATGTGGAGAAGCGCTACCTGGCGCTGGTGAACGGCAAGCCCACGCCCGAGCAGCTTGAATGCCTTGAGCGCGGCATCCAGCTTGACGACGGCATGACGGCGCCGGCACGTGCGGCGCTGGTGGAAGGCGCCGAGGCCAAGCGCGCGCGGGCCATGCTTGAGGTGCCGCCGGCTGTGCCCGAGCACGAGCCGAACGGCAGCGTGCCCAGCCCGCAGCGCGCTGCCATCCTGCGCAAGCGCTCGCAGGAGCGCACCGTGGTGCGCGTTGTGCTGCGCGAAGGGCGAAAGCGCCAGGTCAAACGCATGCTTTCCGCTATCAAGCACGGGGTTTTGGCCCTGCACCGCGACAGCTTCGGCCCCATCGAGCTGGGCGATTTGCCCCGCGGCCAATGGCGCGAACTGACGCCCGAAGAAGTAGCGGCCCTGCACGCGTCCATCAAGTAACGCTTGCCAATCGTGTTGCCATGCTGGTGGTGTGCTGGGCGCTGGGCGAGCGGGCGACGTTTGCGTTACAATGGTCAGCCGGGCGCTTCTGGCTGGCCATTCGTGTTTTCGGGGCCTGCCGGCGCGTGCCCGAACGTCCTACCCTAGATCGGATCTGGAAGGTCTCTTTCGCCACATGGCACAAACAACTGAAAACAACCGAAGCGCGGGCTTTAACAAGGTTGCCGTCATCGGCTTCGGGCTGATCGGCGCTAGCTTCGCCGCCGCGCTGCGCGAGGCGCGCCCCGAGGCGCAGCTGCTTGCCGTGGACACCGACGTGGCCACGCGCAGCGAGGCTGTCAGCCGCGGCTGGGCAACCGCCACGGCGGCGCCCGACGCTCCCGAGTTCCGTGCGTTTATCGAAGATGGCTGCGACCTTGTGGTTCTGGCCACGCCCGTCAGCGTTGTCGAGGGCTATCTGCGCGACTTGGCCGCGTGGGACTACCGCGGCATCATCACCGACACGGCGTCCACGAAAAGCCGCATCATCGGCATGGCCGCCGAAACGCTTCCGTATCCGCATAATTACGTGCCGGGCCACCCCATGGCCGGCTCCGAGAAAAATGGCATCAAGGGCGCCCGCGCTGACCTGTTCAAGGGCGCGTACTGGATTTTGTGCCCCGACGCCGACACGCCGGCCGAGCACTTCGCGCGCCTGCACGAGCTGGTAACCTCCATCGGCGCGCGCGTCATCAGCCTGCCGCGCGAGCAGCACGACGCCGCCGTGGCCGTGGTCAGCCACGTGCCGCACTTCATGGCAAGCTCGCTGGTGCAGCTGGCCGTGCGCCACGCGAAAGGCCAAGACGCGCTCATGCGCCTGGCTGCCGGCGGCTTCAAAGATTCAACGCGCATCGCGGCCGGCTCGCCCGAGCTGTGGTGCGGCATCGCGTTCGACAACAAGGACGCGCTTGATGCGGGCCTGCGCGAGATGCAGGGCATCATCGGCCAGTTCGCCGACGCGCTTGAGGCCAACGACCGGGCCACGCTCACGCAGCTTTTGGCCGAGTCGGCCGATGCCCGCCGCGCGCTGCCCGCCGCGTGGGTTCCGTGCACCGAGCGCCTGCTGGAAGTGCGTATTCCCATGGAAGACCGCCCGGGCGTTGTTGCCGAGGTGACCACCATCACGTCGAAGGTGGGCTGCAACATCCAGTCCATCGAGATCGACCACGTCACCGAGGACTCGGCCGTGCTGTCGCTGGTGCTTACCGACGAGGGCGACATCGGCAAGCTGTCCATGAACCTCATCAACGCCGGGTTCTCCGTTTCGTTCTCGCCGCTTTCCCCGAAGGAGCATGCTCATGTCAGCTAGCGACATCACCGTCATCAACCCGCTTGGCGCGCCCGTGCGCGGCTCCACGCACGTGCCGGGTGACAAGTCGATCAGCCATCGCGCCGTGCTGTTCTCGGCCATGGCCGAAGGCACCTCGCGCGTGTCCGGCGTGCTTGATTCCGCCGACGTGCGCAGCTCCATTGGGGCCGTGCGCGCGCTGGGTGCCCAGGTCAGCCTGGAAAAACAGCCTGACGGCAGCCTGGCCGGCGGCATCACCGGCTGGGGAGCGGCCGGCCCCTCGCAGCCGGAGGAACCCATCGACTGCGGCAACTCCGGCACCACGGTGCGCCTGCTCATGGGCATCCTGGCGCCGTGGCCCATCCGCGCTACGCTTACGGGCGACGCCTCGCTGCAGAAGCGCCCCATGCGCCGCATCACCGCGCCGCTCATGAAGATGGGCGCGCACTTCGAGCCGGCCGGCCAGGAGCATCTGCCCATCACGGTGGCGGGCGGCGGCCTGCACCCCATCACCTACGACGCCCCCATGGCGTCTGCCCAGCTCAAAACCGCGGTGCTGCTTGCCGGCATGTACGCCAACGGCACCACCACGCTGAACGAGCCCGCGCCCAGCCGCAACCACACCGAGCTTATGCTGCCCGAATACGGCGTGGCCACCACGGCCGGCGAGCGCACGGCCAGCGTCACCGGCCCCGCGCAGCCCCAGGCCAGCGAGGTGCTGGTGCCGGGCGACCCGTCGTCGGCGGCTTTCCTGGTGTGTGCGGCCGTTATGTGCCCGGGCAGCACCATCCAGGTGGAAAACGTCAGCCTGAACACGGCGCGCATCGGCTTCACGCGCACGCTCGAGCGCATGGGCGCCGAGGTCAGTGTGTCGCGCACGGGCGCGGCGGGCAAGGAGCCCTACGGCATCATCGAGGCGTGCTACACGCCGCACCTGCGCGGATGCGAGGTTCCGGCCGAGAAAATCGCCGGCATCATCGATGAGATTCCCGTGCTGGCGCTTGTGGCGGCGCATGCCCATGGCGTCACGGTGTTTCGCCAGGTCAACGAACTGCGCGTGAAAGAAACCGACCGCTTGGCCGCCATCATCGACGGGCTTGACAAGCTGGGCGTGGACGCGTGGTGCGAAGGCGACGACCTGTACATCGAAGGCCAGCCCGACCTGGCGGTCCCCGAGGGGCTTCAGTTCGATTCGCTGGGCGATCATCGCCTGGCCATGACGTGGTCGCTGGTGGGGCTTACCGGCAAGATGCCCGTTTCCATCAAGAATTTCGAAGCCGTGGGCGTCAGCTACCCGGGCTTTCTGACCGACATTGAAAGGCTTGCTCGATGATCATCGCTATCGATGGCCCCTCGGGGGCGGGAAAATCCACCGTGTCGAAGGCGGTGGCGCGCCGCCTGGACTTTTCGTGCCTGGACACGGGCGCCATGTACCGCTGCGTTGCGTGGAAGGCGCTTGACGAAGGCGTGTCGCTTGACGATGCCGAGGCGCTTGCGCGGATTGCGCACGACAACGACATCGCGTTCACGCACGAGGCGGGCGACCCGCTGCCGCGGCGCGTGTCTATTGCCGGCGCCGACGTCACCGACGCCATTCGCACGGCGGAAATCGACCGCTCCGTCAGCCCCGTTGCCGCCGTTCCCGCTGTTCGCGCGGCGCTGGTGGCCCAGCAGCAGCGCATTGGCCGCGCAGGCAACTACGTGGTGGAAGGCCGCGATATCGGCACGGCGGTGTTTCCCGAGGCCGAGCTGAAGGTGTTCCTGACCGCGTCGGCGGCCGAGCGTGCTCGTCGTCGCGTGGCGCAAAACGAGCGCCGCGGCGTGGGCTCCACCGACTACGACGTGGTGCTTGCCGACATCGTGCGCCGCGATGAGATCGACTCTTCGCGCGACGCCAGCCCGCTCAAGCCCGCGTCCGATGCCGTGCAGATGGACTCCACGGGCCGCACGATCGACCAGGTTATCGACCGTATTTGCGAGCTTGCCAAAGAGAAGGGCGCCCGCGCATGAGCGTGTTTCTGAAGTACGAGGACATGTGGGACCGCGCGCTGGGCGGCACCACCGACGAGAAGCAGATTCCGCACTGGTTCGCCAATCTCGCGTATGCGCTTATCGGCTTCGTGTTCAAAATCTGCTTCCGCTATCGCATCGACGGGCGCGAGAACCTGCGCGCGTTCAAGGACAAGTGCGGCGCGGTGGTGGTGTCGAACCACACGTCGTTTCTGGACGTGGTGCTGATGTATATGGGCGCGCGGCCCAGCCAGTTCGTGCGCCTCATGGGCCGCGACACGCTGTTCGACAACGCCGGCGGTCTGGTAGGGCAGATCCTCTCGCGCGTGGGGGCATTTCCCATCAAGCGCGATTCCGCCGACCGCGCGGCCATCAAACGCGCAGCTCACATGTTGAAAGGCAACCAGCTGGTGGGCATTTTGCCCGAGGGCACGCGCCGCGACAAGGGCAGCAAGAAGCCCGAGATTCACTCCGGCGCCGCGTTCATCGCGAAGATGGGCAAGGCGCCCATTGTGCCCATGTGCGTGCGCAACGCCGAGAACGTCAAGCGCAAGGGCGAGCGGCTGCGCTTCCCGAAGATCACGGCGGAGTACGGCAAGCCCATCGTGGTGTCCGATTTCGACTTCCTGCCGAAGGAAGACCGCCTTGAGGGCTGCACGTGGTACGCCATGCGCGAGGTGTTCGCCCTGCACCAGCAGGTGCCGCGCGAGCAGGTGGACATGGTGGCGCTGTTCCCCGACGGCCGCGATTTCACGGCGGTGTTCGCCGAGCACCCCATTCCCGAGCACACACCCGAGGAGGCCATCGAACTGACGCGCCCCACAAAGAAGCCGAAGGCCGCGTAGAAAGGATGCGACATGCAAGTTTTCCGTAGCAAGAATGCTGGTGCGTGCTACGGCGTGCAGCGTGCGCTTGACCTGGCCTTGAAGGCAAGCGAAGGCGATGGCAGCGCGTTCACGCTTGGGCCGCTTATCCACAACCCGCAGGTGGTTGCGGAACTTGATGCGCGCGGCGTGCGCGCCGTGGAGCGTCCGGACGAGGCTACGCACGGGGCCATTATCATTCGAAGCCACGGCGTGACGCCGGCCGTGCGTCGCAGCTGCGAGGCGCAGGAGCTGCCCGTCATCGATGCTACGTGCCCGCACGTGTCGCGCGCGCAGAAGGCAGCCGCCAAGCTTGCCGGCGAATGCGGCTTCGTGGTGGTGGTTGGCGAAGCGGGCCACCCCGAGGTGGAGGGCCTGGTGGCTTACGCGCAGGAGGCCGGCGGCAGCGTGTGCGTTGCGGAATGCGGCGCCGATCTGCCGGATGACCTGCCCGAACACGTGGGCGTGGTGGTGCAGACTACGCAGACGCGCGATGCGCTGGAAGACGTGCTGGCCGGCCTTAAGGAGCGCGGCGTTGAGGCTGAGGTGAAGGACACCGTGTGCACGGCCACGCGCCAGCGCCAGCAGGCGGCGGCCAAGCTTGCCGGCGAGGTGGACGCCATCGTGGTCATCGGCGGGCGCAATTCCGCGAACACCACGCACCTGGCCGAGATCTGCGCCGCCGAATGCCCGCGCACGCATCACGTGGAATCGGCAGCCGAACTGGACCCCGCCTGGTTCGCCGATTGCGAAACCGTAGGAGTAACCGCCGGCGCCTCCACCCCCGACAACCAGATTGACTCCGTGGTCCGCGCGTTAGAGGCGATGTAGCGTCTGTTGCCAAAAACTTGCCGCGTTGCAATTTGTTGTACAACAAATTCTGTAAATGTCGCGATACGCTAGCTGCAAGAAATGTGAACGCAGGCGTTTTCCCTGGTGGTGCGCCTGTGTGACGGAAGCAGCGATGTGCGCCTATGTGCAGGATTTTGGCAATCGAAGATGACGAAGCGAACATTGATCGCCTGCAGACGCTCATCG
>NZ_CDRSTZ010000021.1:0-28265 GCF_977052095.1 Senegalimassilia sp. | reverse complement strand
ACTCTTCATGGTTAAGATTCGCCTGGCTCGTCACGGCGCCAAGAAGCGTCCGTACTACCGTATCGTTGTTGCTGATTCCCGCTGCCCGCGCGACGGCAAGTTCATCGACGACATCGGCCGTTACAACCCGCTGACCGAGCCCGCTATGATCAAGATCGACCTGGAGAAGTGCGATCAGTGGCTGGCTAACGGCGCTCAGCCTACCGACACCGTTGCTGCGCTCATCAAGAAGTGCCGCGAGCAGGCGTAAGCATCATGGCAACTCAGACCGAGGATATCGCCGGGCTGGTTCAGTCCGTCATTCGTCCGCTCATCGATCATGAGGACGACTTGGTCATCGATGCGCGTGAAACCGAAGATGGTTCCATCTTCGTGGAAGTTCGCGTGAACGAGGAAGACGCCGGCAAGGTCATCGGCCGCCAGGGTCGCGTGATCAAGGCCATCCGCACGCTTGCGCGCGCGGCGGCTTCCAGCACGAACACGCACGTTGACGTGGAGCTGCTCGATTAATGGGCGCTTGGGTCCGCGTAGTCGAATTCACGAAAGCTAAGCATGTCAAGGGAGGGCTCGTCGCGCGCAGCGTGGCGGGTCTTCCCTTCTTGCTTGAAGAGGGCATGCACTGCGCTTTCGTGCCGCCGGTCATCGATGTGCCGCGCGAAGGCACCATATGCGACATCCGCGACGATGCGAAGGGCGTCGTCGTGTTTTTCGACACCGTTACCGACGCGAACACTGCCGACGCGCTGGTGGGCTGCTCGGTGCTCGTGCGTCGCGCCGACCTGCCCGAAGGCGTGCTTGAGCTTGAAGAGGGCGGCATCGAGGGGTTCGACGTCATCGACGCGAAATGCGGCCTGATCGGCACGGCCGTCTCCATCAACGAAATGCCCGGGCAGCACCTGCTCGAGGTAGCGCGCGAAGGTTCCGACAAAACGGTGCTTATTCCGGTAGTCGACGAGTTCCTTGAAGGGGTGGACGAAGC
Organism: Senegalimassilia sp.; assembly: GCF_977052095.1. NCBI lineage: Bacteria > Bacillati > Actinomycetota > Coriobacteriia > Coriobacteriales > Coriobacteriaceae > Senegalimassilia > Senegalimassilia sp. The sequence goes on along the minus strand of NZ_CDRSTZ010000021.1, from coordinate 27,286 downwards.
GGATCGGTGCATCTTCGTGAACCTGCCCGACGGCCTGCTTGACCTGTAACCGCCCCGCCAAGAAGGGAACCTCATGATCATCGAAACGCTTTCGACGTTTCCCGATATGTACGCTTCCGTCATGGGCGCGTCCATGATGCGCATTGCCCAAGAGAAGGGCATCCTGGAATTTCACGCCCATGACCTGCGCGATTGGACGCATGACCGCCATCGCACCACCGACGACGAACCCTACGGCGGCGGCGACGGCCTTGTCATGAAATGCGCCCCCATCTTCGAAGCCTACGAAGACATCTGCAGCCGCGCAGGCAAGCCCTACACCATCTTCCTAGCTCCGCAAGGCCGCCGCTTCGACGACGCCGCCGCCTGTGAGCTGGCCAAGCAAGATCACCTGCTGTTCATCTGCGGCCACTACGAGGGCATCGACGAGCGCGCCTACACGCTGGCCGATCAGGTCATCTCGCTGGGCGATTACGTGCTTACCAGCGGCGAGCTTGCCAGCATGGTGGTCATCGACGCGGTGGTGCGCAAGCTTCCGGGCGTGCTGGGCGCCGAAACGGGCGCGCTCGGCGAAAGCTTCGCCGACGGCCTGCTGGAATACCCGCAGTATACGCGCCCGGCGAACTTCAACGGCATGGAGGTGCCGCCGGTGCTGCTGTCGGGCAATCACGGCGCCGTGGACGTGTGGCGCCGCCAGCAAAGCTTGGAGCGCACGTGGCGGCTGCGCCCCGACCTGCTTGAGGGCGTGACGCTTACCGATGCTGACCGCGCAATTCTGCAGACTTTATCAACCGCCGATGGACGCTAGGCCCCCAGCGGTATCATAGGCAGCTAGCGCACGCGGGGCAAAACGCCTGCGCGCGGTCCATCGAAAGGAAACGCAGTACTTCATGAGCGCAGGTCAACACGCCACCGACTCGCACGGCGGCATTCTTAGAACCTTCTTCAGCATCGTTGTCATGGTCGCCTTCGTCCTGGGGCTTTCCTGGGCGCTGCGCACGTTCGTGTTCACGGCCTACGAAATCCCCTCGGGCTCCATGGAGGAAACTATCATGATCGGCGACATGGTGTTCGCCGAGAAGGTCAGCTACTACTTCCGCGAGCCCGAGGCGGGCGACATCGTCACGTTCACCGACCCTGAAATCCCTGGTCGCACGCTTATCAAGCGTTGCATCGCCACGGCAGGGCAAACCATCAACATCACCGGCGACGGCATTCTGTACATCGATGGCGTAGCGCAATCGGAAACCTACACGCACGGCAAGCCCACGCTGCCGCTTTCCAACAGCTCCATCACCTTCCCCTACACGGTACCGCAAGGCCACATCTGGGTGATGGGCGACAATCGCACGAACTCGCAAGATTCCAGATACTTCGGCGCGGTCCCCACAAGCTCGGTCACGGGCAGGGGCGTGCTGGTATATTGGCCCGTTTCGGAATTCGGCGTGCTCGAATAGCCGCAAACGTGCAGACACAAGGCAAGTAAGGGAACACGGAAAAGGACAAGGAGAACCATGTCAACCGAAACCTTCGCCGCGAACGCGGGGCAGGGCGCAGGCGCAAACCAGCCGCCTACGTTCCAGGACATCGTCATGAACCTGCAGCATTACTGGGCCAGCCAGGGCTGCGTCGTTTTGCAGCCGTACGACGGCGCCGTGGGCGCGGGCACGAACCACACCGCCACCACGCTGCGCTCCTTGGGCCCCGACACGTGGCGCACGTGCTACGTGCAGGGTTGCCGCCGTCCTACCGACGGCCGCTACGGCGAGAACCCCAACCGCCTGCAGTACTACTACCAGTTCCAGGTGCTCATGAAGCCGAGCCCCGACAACATCCAGGACCTGTACCTGGGCAGCCTGCGCGCCATCGGCATCGACCCCGACAAGCACGACGTACGCTTCGTCGAGGACGACTGGGAAAGCCCGACGCTGGGCGCCTGGGGCCTTGGCTGGGAAGTGTGGCTCAACGGCATGGAGGTCACACAGTTCACGTATTTCCAGCAGGTGGGCGGCTTCGAGTGCTCGCCCGTGCCCGTGGAAATCGCGTACGGCCTTGAGCGTTTGACCATGTACATCCAGGGCGTCGACAGCGTCTACGACATCATCTGGGCGCGCGGCGACGACGGCGTGGAGTTCACGTACGGCGACGTGTACCTGGAAAACGAGCGCGAATTCTCCACGTACAACTTCGAGGTGGGCAACACCGATTTCCTGTTCGAAGCTTTCAACCAGTACGAGCGCGAGGCGGGGCTGTGCCTGGAGCACAACCTGCCGCTGCCGGCGTATGACTGGGTGCTGAAGTGCTGCCACACGTTCAACCTGCTTGACGCGCGCGGCGTCATCTCCGCCACCGAGCGCATGGCCTACATCCTGCGCGTGCGCTCCATGGTGAAGGAATGCTGCGCATCGTATATCGCCAACGTCGTCGGCGAAGGCGAGAGCGATTGCGCGCTCGCCGATGAGAAGAAGGGGGAGTAACCCATGGCCGAAAAGCACACGCTCGCGTTCGAAATCGGCGTCGAGGAAATTCCCGCGTTCGACCTTGATTCGGCGAACAAGCAGCTTGAGAAGATGGTGCCCGCCGCGTTTACCGATGCGCGCATCCCGTTCGATTCCGTGGAAATCCACTCCAGCCCGCGCCGTCTGATCGTCATGGCCTATGGCGTGGCCGACGCAACCGAGGCGCTGGTGGAAGAATACAAGGGTCCCGCGGCGAAGATCGCGTTCGACGCCGACGGCAACCCCACGAAGGCCGCCATCGGCTTCGCGCGCGGCAAGGGCCTTACTCCCGAAAACCTTGAGCGCCGCGAGGTCAAAGGCGTCGAATACGTGTTCGCCACCAAGAACATCCCGGCAACGCCTGTGGCCGACCTTCTGCCCGACATCTTGGCCGGCTTCATCACGGCCATCAAGTGGCCGCGCTCGCAGCGCTGGGCTGCCTACAGCGAGTACTTCGTGCGCCCCGTGCGCTGGATCGTGGCCATGCTCGACGACGTCGTGCTGCCCGTCAGCTTCGCCGGCGCCACGTCCGGCAACGTCACGTTCGGCCATCGCGTGCTTGCCCCCGGGGCGCACACGGTGGACACGGCCGCGAACCTGCTTGACGTGGTGCGCGCCGCCTACGTCATCCCCACGCAGTCCGAGCGCGAGCGCATCATCCGCGAAGGCGTGGCCGCCATCGAGGCCGAAACGGGCTTTACGGCCGAGCTGCCGGCGAAAACGCTGCTTGAGGTGGTGAACCTGTCCGAGTATCCGCAACCGCTCGTGTCCACGTTCGACGAGGAATTCCTGCAGGTGCCGGAAGAGATCATCGTCGACGCCATGCTCATGCACCAGCGCTACTTCCCGCTGTACGACGCCGACCACAAGCTGACGAACAAGTTCATCATCGTGTCGAACGGCAACCCGGAGTGTGCCGCCACCATCATCGACGGCAACGAGCGCGTTGTGCGCGCCCGCCTAGACGACGCGAAGTTCTTCTACGAGGAAGACCTGAAGCACCCGCTGGAGTTCTACGTGAACAAGCTGGACAAGGTGGTGTTCCAGGAGTCGCTGGGCACGGTGAAGCAGAAGGCCGAGCGCCTGGTGAAGCTGGCCGGCGCGCTTGCCGCCGACGCGCAGCTGTCCGAGGCCGACGCCGCCGACCTGGTGCGCGCCGCGCAGCTGTGCAAGGCCGACCTGGTCACGAACGCCGTCATCGAGTTCACGTCCGTCCAGGGCGTCATGGGCAGCTACTATGCCGCCGCTTCCGGCGAAACGCCGCAGGTGGCGCAGGCCATCGGGCAGCACTACCAGCCGCGCTTCGCCGGCGATGAGCTGCCGGAAACCACGGTGGGCAAGCTGGTGGCCTTGGCCGACAAGCTTGACACCATCTGCGGCCTGTTCAGCGTAGGCCAGGGCCCCACGGGCTCGTCCGACCCGTTCGCGCTGCGCCGCAGCGCCATCGGCATCGTGAACATGCTGGAGGCGGGCGTGAACATTTCGCTGGCAGCTGCTATCGACTGCTCGCTGGCGGCGTTCGCCGAGCAGGGCGTCCAGTTCGACGCCGCCGCCGTGCGCGCCGAGGTCGTCGACTTCTTCGTCACGCGCACGAAAGTCATGCTGCGCGACGCCGGCGTGGAGGCCGACACCATCGACGCCGTGCTTGCCGCAGGCGTTGAGGAGCCGGCTGTCATCGGCCAGCGCGCCCATGCGCTTGAGGACGCCCGCGCCAACGACGCCGAGACGTTCGACAACCTGGCCACGGCCTATGCGCGCGCGAACAACCTGCGCAAGCCCGAGCTGGGCAGCGCCGTGGATGATGGCCTGCTCACCGAGCCGGAGCGCCCGCTGGCCGCGGCTGTGGCCCAGGCGGAAGGCACCGTTGCCGCCGCGCTTGAGGCCGACAGCTTCGCCGCCGCGCTTTCCGAGCTGGCGGCCCTGCGCGCGCCCATCGACGGCTTCTTCGCCGATGTCATGGTCATGGACGAGGACCCGGCGCTGCGCGACAACCGCCTGCGTCTGCTCAACCGCTTCGTGGCCGTGTTCGCCAACGTGGCGGACTTCGGCAAGATGGCGAAGTCGAAATAGCGCGCCAGCGTGTAAACTTTGAAGGGCGGCGGCCATGGGGGCCGGCCGCCCTTTTTCGTATCCATCAGGCGTCTTCGCAAGGAGGCATGCTTCATGCAAGAGGAGTTCATCGTGCACGAGAACACAACGTCGCTGCCGACGATCCACGTCATCAGCGACTCGGTGGGCTTGACGGCCCAGGCCATGGCGCGCGCCGCGGCCGCCCAGTTCGGGGAGACGAACCCCAACATCGAGGTGCTGTCCCACGTGCGCTCCGCCGAGCAGATCCGCACCTGGATCGACGAGCATACGGCGCTGCACGCCAGCCGCGGCGATGCACGCGTGCTCATCTTCTACACGCTTGTCGACGGCGACCTGCGCCACGCGCTTACCGAATACGCCGCCACGAAGCCCAGCGTTACGGCCGTCGACCTGCTCACCGAGGCCATCGGCTCCATCGCGAAGCTCTCGGGCAAGGTGCCCAGCAAACGCCCCGGCGGCCTGCACGTGGCCGACCAGCACTACTTCCGCCGCATCGAGGCCATCGAGTTCACCATCGCCCACGACGACGGCCGCAACCCGCAGGAGATGACGCAGGCCGACATCGTGCTTCTAGGCGTGTCGCGCTCGTCGAAAACGCCCACGAGCATCTATCTGGCGCAGCAGGGCTACAAGGTTTCCAACATCCCGCTCGACCCGTCCACCGAACCGCCGAAAGAGGTGTTCGAAGTGGACCGCACGCGCCTGTTCGGCCTGATGACAACGCCTGATGTGCTCATCGGAATTCGCCAGCGCCGCCTGGGAAATGCTGCTGTCGTGGCATCAAAATATGCCGACCCCGAATACGTTTACGAGGACCTCGACAAGGCCCGCGCGCTCATGCGAAAACTCGGCGCAATCGTCGTTCACACCGAAAATCGCGCCGTTGAAGAAACCGCTCAAGAGATTTTGCGGTACTACGAACGGGTGCACCCCGCAGGTGCTGATATAGTTAAGGAGTCCTGATTTCACAAGTCCGGTAAAAACCAAGGACGACCTTAGGTTAGGAGTTAGAAAAGTGACTGCAGAAGTCAAGCGGGTTTACGCATTCGGCAAAGACGCCGAGGGCAACAACGTCACGGAAGGCAACACGAACATGAAAGCCATCCTTGGCGGCAAGGGCGCCAACCTTGCCGAGATGGCCAACATCGGTCTGCCGGTGCCTCCGGGGTTCACCATCTCGTGCCAGACGTGCATGGAGTACGCGAACGCCGACAACACGTGGCCTGAAGGCGCGCTCGACACCATTCACGAGTATCGTCTGGACCTGGAAAAGCGCATCGGCAAGAAAATCGGCGACGCGGAAGATCCGCTGCTGGTTTCCGTCCGTTCCGGCGCCCCTATGTCCATGCCCGGCATGATGGACACGGTTTTGAACCTGGGTCTGAACGACCAGTCCATCCACGGCCTTATCAAGCAGACGGGAAACCCCCGTTTCGCATGGGACTCCTACCGCCGCTTCATCCAGATGTTCTCCAACGTCGTCATGGGTCTTGATGGCGACCTGTTCGAGAACGCCATCACGGCCATGAAGAACGCGCGCGGCGTCGCTTCCGACACCGACCTCACGGCTGAGGACCTGCAGCAGCTTGTGGCCGAGTTCAAGCAGATCTTCTCCGAGAACGTCTCGGGCGTGGAATACCCCAGCCTCGTCGTCGACGGCGTGGTGGCCTTCCCGCAGGACCCCATGGTGCAGCTGAAGCTGGCCATCGAGGCCGTGTTCGGTAGCTGGAACAACCCGCGTGCCACGCTGTACCGCAAGAAGAACAAGATTTCCGATGACCTGGGCACCGCCGTCAACGTGCAGTCCATGGTCTTCGGCAACAAGGGCAACACCTCTGCCACCGGCGTTGCGTTCACGCGCAACCCCGCTAACGGCGAGAAGGAATTCTACGGCGACTACCTGGTCAACGCCCAGGGCGAAGACGTCGTCGCCGGCATCCGCAACACCAGCCCCATCGCTGATCTGAAGCACGTCGAGGGCCTCGAGGAAGCCGGCCAGCAGCTCGAAGAGATCTTCGTGGTGCTGGAGAACCACTTCCGCGACATGTGCGACATCGAGTTCACCATCGAGCAGGGCAAGCTGTACATGCTGCAGACCCGCGTCGGCAAGCGTACCGCCGCCGCCGCGCTGCACATCGCCATCGAGATGGAGAAGGAAGGCCTCATCACGAAGGAAGAGGCCGTCATGCGCGTCGAGCCTGAGCAGCTCGACCAGCTGCTGCACCCGCAGTTCGACAAGAACGCCGAGTACGACGTGCTCGCGCGCGGCCTGAACGCTTCCCCGGGCGCTGCCGTGGGCGAGGCCGTGTTCTCCGCTGCCGACGCCGTGGCCGCCGCCGAGGCCGGCCGCAAGTGCGTGCTCGTGCGTTGGGAAACCACGCCCGACGACCTGGCCGGCATGATTGCCGCCGAGGGCATCTTGACCAGCCATGGCGGCAAGACGTCCCACGCGGCCGTTATCGCCCGCGGCATGGGCGCGCCGTGCGTGTGCGGCGTCGAGGCGCTGAAGATCGACGCCGAGAAGAAGCAGGCGGCCGTCACCGGCACCGATGTGGTCATCAAGGAAGGCGACATGATTTCGCTGGACGGCACGACCGGCATCGTGGTGCTCGGCGCTGTTGACCTGGTGCTTCCCGAGCTTACCGGCGACCTGGACACCATCCTGGAGTGGGCCGACGAGTTCCGCACCTTGGGCGTGCGCGCGAACGCCGACAACCCCGAGGATGCTCAGCTGTCCCGCGACTTCGGTGCGCAGGGCATCGGCCTGTGCCGCACGGAGCACATGTTCCTGGGTGACCGCAAGCAGATCATCCAGACGTTCATCCTGAACGAGGACGAGGACATCCGCCAGAAAGCCGTCGACCAGTTGTTCGAGGCTCAGACGGGCGACTTTTACGGCATGTTCAAGGCCATGGACGGCCTGCCGGTCATCGTTCGCCTGCTCGACCCGCCGCTGCACGAGTTCCTGGAGAGCCCGCGTGCGCTTGACGTGGAGATCGCGCGCCTGGAGGCAACCGGCGGCGACAAGGGCGTCATCGCCGAGAAGCGCGCCCTCATGGAGCAGATCGACGCCATGGCCGAGGCCAACCCGATGCTGGGTCTGCGCGGCTGCCGCCTGGGCATCGTGTATCCCATCCTGCCCGTCATGCAGGTGCGCGCCATCGCCACGGCTGCTGCCAAGCTGAAGAAGGAAGGCCTCGATCCGAAGCCCGAGATCATGATTCCGCTGGTGTCCGTGGTTCCCGAGCTGGCCAAGCTGCGCGAAGTTGCCGAGCAGACCATCGCGGAAGTGGCCGCTGAGCAGGGCGTCGAGCTGAACATCGAAATCGGCACCATGATCGAGCTGCCGCGTGCGGCTGTCACCGCCGACGAGATTGCCACGAAGGCCGACTTCTTCTCCTTCGGTACCAACGACCTCACGCAGACGACGTTCGGCTTCAGCCGCGACGACGTCGAGGCCGAGTTCATCCCGCAGTACCTCAAGGAGCGTCTGCTGCCCTACAACCCGTTTGCCACGGTTGATCCCGGCGTTGCCAAGCTGGTGAAGATGGGCGTCGAGCTGGGCCATCAGGGCAACCCGAACCTCACCTGCGGCGTGTGCGGCGAGCACGGCGGCGACCCGGACTCCATCCACACGTTCCACAACATCGGCCTGGACTACGTGTCCTGCAGCCCGTACCGCGTGCCGCTGGCGCGTCTGGCCGCCGGCCAGGCAGCCATCGAGGCCAAGCAGGCAGAATAGCCCGCAAAAGCCCTACGGAATATGGAATGCGAAGGGAGCCCCCGCGGGGGCTCCCTTTTTGGTATGGGGGTGCATGGTGCGTTGCTGACGGCGGCCTGCATTGCGGCCGCGCTGATAAAAGAATGGCGCGCCTTCGGCGCTATCTATTTGGTGTCGAGCTTGCTCGACGCTACGAATTCTTGTCGCAAGCGTTTAGGGAATCGCGACTTTGTAAAGATTCGGGACCACACCTTGTAAGGTTGAGCGAAAGCTCAATCCAGCCAAAACAGCGTCGTAGGCGCGTTACACATGTAGAAAGCGACACTTTGGGGCAAAGGGACAGTCCCTTTGCCCCAAAAACGGGGGCCGGTGTTCACCGGCCCCCGTTGCGTCTGCGGCGCTTTGTTGTTGTTCGCTACGAAAGCGTAATGGGATATTGGCGAATCTCGTCGTAGGTGTTTTTGTCGCACAGCTCAAGCGTGCCCTTGACGTTCACAAGGTCGTCGATGCTTGCCACGTCGGCCTCGTCGAACTCAAGCCTGTCGTCGGCGCTCGTTCCCACGTTCAGGGACGTGAACAGGTACGGATCGACCATCTTGCTGTTCACCGAGAAGCTGTCGGTCAGGTAGGTGAGGCTGAGGTCCTGGTCGCTTTTGTTGACGGCCGTGAATTTGTAGCCCACGGCTCCGGTCCAGTCCTGGAACTTCGCCGTGATGGTGACGGTGATCAGGTCGTCGTCGATAATCGTCTCGTTCATGGGCTCTTCGGTATCATCGGAGATGCTGCTGGCGCTGGACGCTGCTGCCGAGCTTGCATCGGCGCTGGTGCTGGCCGTGCCGCGCACGAATACCATGGCTTCGCCGTCGGCTTCCATCGACAGCTTCTCGTCTGCCAGCTTTGCAACTACGGTGCTGCCTTCGATGGTCATCTCGGCTTCCGTGGCGCTTTTCGCCTTCCAGGTGCCTTCGATGGTTTCGCCGAGCATCGTGAACTTCAACGTTCCGTCATCGTTGAGGGTCAGCCCCACGGTCATGCCGAAGGCTTCAAGCATTGCCAGGTCGTCTTCGTTTGCGGTCTCTCCGTCGCTGGTGATGCTTGCCAGCTTCCAGTCGCCGGAGAAATTCTTGGTGTAATCGGTTTGCGCGCAGCCTACCAGTGCAAGGCAGAATGCAAGCAGCAGCGTGGCCGTTAAGGCGATGATTCTCGTGGTCTTCATGGTCTCTTCCTTTCTAGCTTGTTTACTTCCTACGGCAGATTTACGCTCCCACGGTGCCGCCGCAGTATTCGCAGCGTCCCGAGGCATCGGGCGTGGTGGTGGCGCCGCACAAGGGGCACGTTCGCGTTGCCGTGGGCGCGGAGGCGGCAACGGGCGCGGTGGCGGCTGCAGCACCGGCTTCGCGCGCCGCCGCACGCGCATCGCACAGCGCCGAGCGGATTTCCTGCGCAATGCGCTCGGCTTCGCGGTATTCGATAGAGCTGCGATGCTCGATGCGGTAGTCGTTCACCCTGAACGTGATGTTTTCGTAAAAGGGAAGATTTATGTGGATGGTGAGGTACACGTCGTAGTCGATGTCGTATCGTGGGGGCTCGTAGTCGTGCTTCTCGCCGTCAGAATCGGTCCAGTGCAGCTCCGTTTTCGTTTCGCGGATCTCGGTGTCGCAGCCGGTTACTTGGGAGAAGTCCAGCACATCGGGATTGGTGTTGCGCCACTGCTTGTTCGTGGCAACCAGGAAGCGCCCCGCGTCTTCGTCGAGCAGCACTTTCGTGCCGAAACCCAGCGTGCGCGTAGGGTTGAATGCTGCCACGCGGTCGGCGTTTTGCTCGCGCCACGCCAGTTGGTCGCGAATCTGGCTGACGCTTGAGCGCCGGCGATCGCTGAACCACGGCGACAGCTTCGCCGCGCAGTCCTTGCACAGGTTGCCGTCGTCAAGCTTACGGTTTCCCAAAAGGCCAATCTCGCCGCCGCAGATATCGCAGGTCTTCTTCTCGAACATTTTTCCGAATAGTCCCATGTCATGCCTCCTTCGCGCCGGATGCCTGCGCGCATCGTCTGTGCGTGAGTTCATGATGCCGCAGGGCGGTGCGTCGCAGAAGCGCCCTGCGGCCTAGTTTTGGCTGCGGGCTTAGGACTTGCGGCTTATGGACTGGGACGGCGGAGCGGGAAAGCCTGTTGCGGCGGGGCGGGAAGCCTATGGGGGGCGAGGTGCCAATTGCAGCGGGGCGGCAAGCCTACTCCTCTTGCGACCCCTTCGTCATGCTGGGCACGATAAGGCCTGTTGAAACGGCATGCACGGCAAGTCGCAGGATGTTGTCGTAGCCCGTTTTCGCAAGGATCTCGGAAATGTGGCGCTTCACGGTGCCTTCGCTGAGATAAAGCTCGGCGGCAATTTCCTTGCGCGTTTTCGTTTCGCACACCAGGCGCAAAATCGCCAATTCCGTGTCGGTAAGCTGGGCGGCGTCGGAAAAGATGCTCTGCTGCGCCAAGGGGAACGTGGAGTAGCCGTCCATGGTGGAGCGAATGATGCTCAAAAGCTCGGAGGTTCCCACGTTTTTGTACACGAAGCTGTCCACGCCGGCGTTGCGCGCCTGCTCGATGAACGTGATTTCGGGCATGCCCGTCATGATGATGACCTTCACGTCGGGCCGCGCGGCCTTGATCTTGCGCGCCGCGACGATGCCGCTGGAATCGTTCTCTGTGCACACGTCAAGCAACGCGCACGTGGCGCCAGATGTCTCGACGGCCTCAAGCGCCAAGGCGGCATCGCCAAGCGAGGCCACCACGTCGATGTCGCTTTGCGCGCCGATGGCGCAGGCAAGCGACTCGCGCAGCATGGCTTGGTCTTCAACGATGGCAAACTTGATCATGGTTGCTCCTTTCGGCCGGCTCCGTAAGGCTCCGCGCCGCTTTCGGCTGATAGGCGGACTATTTCTATGGTGAAGGGGTCAAACGACGCAACGCGGAATTCCAAGCCGGCGTGCTGAGCGGCCTGCCGCATGCCGGGTATCCCGCTGCCAGGGGTTATGGCGCAGGTGGCGCCCCGCCCGTCATTGGTGATGCGCATGGCTAAAGGCTCATCGCTGGCGAACAGGTGCACCTCGATGCGACGCGCCTGCGCGTGCTTGACGGCATTGGTAGTTGCTTCGCGAACGATGTGCACCAGCGCCTCGGCCTCTTCGGACGCCTTGGGCAGCGCGCCTTGAATCTGCACGGAAACGCCGGAAAGGGCGAACGCCTGCACGATGGCCTCAAGCTGCGCCGTGCTGTCGGGTTCCGCGGCGTCGTCAAGGTCGTCGATGATGCCGCGCGTCAGCCGCGCTACCTCGGCAAGCGCTTCGGGCGTGGGGTCGGGCGCTTCCAGAAAGCGGTGCAGAATGGACAGACGCTGCCCGATCGTGTCGTGGATGCGCGCTTTCATGGCAACGATGGCCTCGTTTCTTGCCACCTCCTGCACGTGGTCAAGCGAGTCGCGCAGCTCGCGGTTCGCGGCTTCAAGCAGGCTGTTCGTGCGCTGTATGCCGGTGTTGATCGATTCTTCCTCGGTAACGTCGGTGGCCATCAAAAGGCGGCAAGTGGTTGTGCGCAGGCTCACCGTTTCGCGTTTGAACTGCACCATCTGCTTTCCTGGAAGCTCGATGCGAGCCTCGTCGCGCGAGTGCGGCATGTTCTGCAGCTTTGCGAGGCCTTCGAGTTCAGTCCACAGCTTGCTGGTGTCGGAAAGATCGGTGGCGAACCCCAGCGCGGTAAGACGCGTGCGCATGACGTCGTTCATGTACAGGATGCAGTGCTTCTCGTTCGTCCAGATGATGCCTTCGGGAAGCTTGTCGAGCGCATCGATGAGGGAAAGCTTCGAGACTGAACATACCAGGTGGCGTATGTCAAGCAGCAACGATGCGCTGACGCGGAACACGAAGAACGCCGCGTCGGCGATAAGCAGGTAGATCGCGCCAGGGCCAAGCGCGCTGATGACGGGCGGCGTGCAAAGCACAAGAAGCGCAACCTCGAACGTCATGGCCGGCTTGCGGTAGACAATGGCAAGCGCCGCCCCCAGGCAGGCGATTCCTAGGCTTACCCACAGGATCGGCTCGATGGCCACGGTGAGGGTTCGAAGTCGAATGAGCATGTCGCCGTGGTTCGTGGAAGCCTCGCACGCAACGCAGCACGCCAATGCAAGGTGGCCCGCGAGAAACGCTTCGTAGGTTATGGCGGCCAGGGGCGGTTTGCCCGGCTTGCGGCGTGTGGCTAGGAAGGCCGCGTGCAGGGCCTGCCCCGAGGCAAGCAGGAAGAAGGCGGCGATAAGCGCAATAAGCACGGCGTTTGCCGAGGTCGAAAGGAAGTTCATGGCACGTCCTTTCGCGGAATGGGGACGCGCACGAAGATGCACACGCTTTCACCATCTTGCTCGAAGCGATGTGTCGTGTTGCGTTTGGCAAGGTTCGCGCGCAGCTTGGCCAGCGTTTCGACCATGTGCGCGCTTTCGATGGCGCTACTTGTGAGCATGGCGCGTAGCTCGGCGTTGTCTTCGTGTTCGTGAACGTTCAGCATAAGAACGGCGTCGTCGGCGGCGCTTGCCGCTGCGGCAAGATCGTACAGGCAGTCGTACAGGACGCTTACCACGCAGGCGTCAAGCGCGTGCTCGGTCTGCACGAACGCGGCGCAATCCACGCCGATGGAGCGCAGGTCGGAGGCGGTTTCGTTAAACACCAGCTGCAAGCGGTCGCGGTCGAACTCGGGATCGCTTTTCTCGGACACCACCAAGGCGCCTTTGCGCTTGCAATAGGCAACCAGCAGCTTTGCTTCCGTCAGCATTTCGTTGCGTTTGGCTTTGGCGTGCGGGGTGTTTTCGGCGGGCAGGCCGTCGACCAGCTGCTTGATGCGCAGGCTCTGGTCCTTCAGGGCGTCTTCAACGTCTGCCATCAGCTCGCGCTCGTTGCGCAGCCGCCACGCCTCGCGCTGCACCGCGGCTTCCCGCTCAAGCGCGCTGTTGCTGCGCCGCAGCTGCGCTTGCTGCTCCTCAAGCGTGGCGCGCCGCGCATCTATGTCGGAAACGTCTTGCGCAAGTAGCGCGCGGCCTCCGCTGACGGGGTACACCTTGAACAGCGTGTGCGCAACGCCGGTTGTGCGAAACGCCCACGATTCGGCCGGCAGCGTATCCGAGCGCTGCACAACGCGCGCGGCTTCGTTCGTTTGCGGGCAAGCTTGCTCGGTTTGGAAGACGATGTTGCTTTCTTCGTCAAGAATCTTCAGGTCGAAAGGCAGCTTGCGAAACGCGTTTTCGTACCATAAGTATGAGGGGAACAGCTTCACGTCGAGCGCAATCTCCAGCGCGGCTATCACCAAAACGCAGTACATCAGCGAGAAGTTCAGCGAAACCATGGCGATGATGCGCAGCGCATACAGCGCGCTGAGCGCGGCCCCTACGCCGGCGATCACGGCAAGGGGAACGAGCGCGATTTTGAGTTGCATGCGCGCCGCAAGGAAAAGCGTGGCGAAGAACGCGAGGTACAGCAGCACTTGCCAGCCGACGATGAGATAGTAGCCAGGCGCATAGCGGTAGCTGCCCGACCAGCTTGCATCGGCGAAGTCGAACACGAACACGACGTGGTGCAGGTTGTTGGTGAGCACCAGCGCAATGAGCGCCGCCGTTATGCCTGCGAAAACGCGCATTGCGCAGCGTGTGGCGGGCTTGTCGTCAAGCGCGGCGGCACGCAGCGCGCAATCAAGGCAAAGAAGGGGAATGACCGTCATGGGAATGTAATAGCAGTACCACAAAAGCGATTCGACAAGGTCGTTATCAAGGTGGAACTTCACCAGCACGGCAAGCATCCACAGCACGATAAGCCCGGCCACGCTTACCAGGTTGCGCGCTATTTTCGCATCGGGGCAGCGCAGGTAGGCGCTAAAGCCCCACGCGGCGGCTAGCGGCCCGAGCGCAATCATGTAATTCGATGACGAACGGCGGCTTGAAAAGGGGTTTGGCTCGGGGGCGGGCAGCGCGCCCGACGCCTGCATGGCACACAGTAAAAGGGCGAACGCGGCCGCAAGGGCCGCGGCAATGGCGAGCACCGTGCGCTTGGATATGTCGGCCGGGCGTTTCATGATGCCAGTATAGTTGAGCATCGTCTCATTGTTTTGGCCGCATGTCCCAACTTCGCGCGTTTGCCTGGGACACGCGGCCTGGGACAAAGGGACTGTCCCTTTGTCCCATTGGTGCTCGGGCAGCGGAACGCCCCCCTTGTGGCCGCTTTTCAAATAGGTGACGCGCCTTCGGCGCTATCTTATAGGTGTCGAGCTGTCGCTCGACGCTACGAAATCTTGTTGCGGGCTTCGATGAGATTGCGGCGTTGTCGGAGCTCGAGGCCTCGATTCGTAGGGTCGAGCGAAAGCTCAACCCAGCTAAAGCAGCGCCGACGGCGCGTCACTGCTTTATGGGCTTTGCCCCGCGAGCGCAAGCGGCAATGGGGCTGGTGCCAACGCAAAGAGGGCGGAGCATTTGCTCCGCCCTCGATTCGCCTCATCTGCAAGGGTTATCGCGGTCAGCTGAACCACGCCGTGCTCGTTGCGCCCCCGCTTCTTCCTTTCTCAGCATGGCCTTCTCGTGCAAGCCTCGCTCTTACGCGGCATTCTCTTCGCGCGACATGGCCTTCTCGTAATCCTTCGTGCCCACGAAAATCTCGTTCGTGTACGGGTTGCGGCCCAGCTTCTTGCTGCGGTAGGCCACGTATCCCAGTGCGGCGATGTTCGCGCCTAAGGCCAGCAGCGATACCACCAGGTTCACGTTCGGGTCGTTCACCGACTGCACGGCGAAGATGGAATCGTTCGCGAACAGGGGACACACCTGGCAGAACATGCACCACAGCGCCAGCGTGTTCGCGCGGTTTTGGATCCAGCCGCCCTTGTTCCACAGCATGCCGGCCACGGTGGGGGCCAGAAGCAGGGCCAAGCCGCAGTACCAGGAGTGCGTCGGCAGGCAGTTGTAGGTGTAGCAGAAGTTCCAGATGTCGTAGGAGATGATGAACACCCAGGTCATGTCAGGCCACAGCATGTCCTGCTTCTTCTTCGACACATAGATGCCGAACCAACCGGTCATGACGAAGATGTTCAAGATGCCCGCGATGCCGTTGAACACGTTGTGCCAGCCGCCGTGCAGCTCCACGCCCTCGGTAGAGATCCACGTGGTGCCGAACGCGCGCACGGCGGTTTCGCTTGTGTGCCTGCTGGTGGTGGCAAGTGGCATCCTGTCCGGCGTGCAGGTGGGCTCCATGTCGTCGAAGCTGCCGGGTGCCGGCGTGCTGCTGGTGGCGGCCGTGGTGTTCACGGCGTTCATCGGCACGCTGCTTGGAGCGGCGGCGCAGATGGTGTGCGCGTGCATGGCGCGCGCCGGCAGGCGCGCAAGCTGGAATCTGGTCGGCGCGGCCGCGGCGTGCGGCGCGGTGGTGATGGTGCTGACGGTGCTCACGTTCGCGGCCATCAACGCGGCAAGCCCGAACCTGGCAGCAGTAGGCGGCCTGTTCGCGCTCGACGCCGCCGTAAACGTGGCAATGCTGCTGGTAGCGGCCCGCTTCACAAAGTAGCAAGGTGTGAAAACTGCGCAGCATAATGCACGCGGCTCCATTTGACGTGCGCGCATAAAGCTCGGCAACGCAAAAGCCCCCGCCAATTTGTTTGGCGAGGGCTTTTCGCGCTTTGCGTGCGAATGGCGACGGGCTGATTGACTACTTCAGCGCTGAATCGGCGATCTGCTTGCCGGTTTTGTAGTCAACCCAGCCTTGCGGCATGCTCGCGGCGGCGTCGTTGTGGCATTCCGTGCACGCCATCACCGATGCGCGGTGCGACTTGTGGCAGTCGCTGCAGGTCGCATCGCCGTGATGGTTGCTGTGCGGGTTGAACGAACGGTCGGCCGTGACGTCCATCAGCTGGCTGCGCGTGGTGATGTCGGCGCCGGCGGCGTCGGTGTGACAGCCGCTCTTCAGGCAAAACGCCGCTTCGTCGGACGAATTCTGCCCCGAGTTCTCCATCAGCTCGGTGATCGATGTTTCTGCGAGCGGGTAATAGTAGTCGCCCGTGATGGTTTCCGCAACCTCTCCGATCTGCTGGCCAAGGGAGGGAACGTGGCACGACAGGCACTCCACGCCTGCCTGCTTGTGCGTGACGGCAAGCATCGAACTGGCATCGCTGACGTTGTTGCCCCACTTATCGACTGCCGGCGTACCTGGTTGCGCTTCGAATGTGTCCACATAGGTGCTCATGGGCGTGTGGCACACGCCGCAAAAACCCGGTGTGTTGTGCCACGTCCAAAAACCGATGCCGGCTACGATGACCACGGCAACGACGATGCCCGCGATCAGCGGTTTCTTGCTTTTCTTTGCTTTCGCGTTTGATGCGCTCGACGGCGTGTCCATGGCTGTCTCCTCTAGAAGTTCGTCTGCGAATATATGCTGAGCGCCCGGAGGGAAGAAAGGGCGCTCAGCGAGGGGGAAGCCCCGCATCTGCGGCGGGCTTCATGCCGGCGCGCAAGATGGGAGATAAGGATGTGCTACAGGCTTGCCACGTACTTGCCGGCCACGTAGCCCTGCGTGTGGGCGCGTCCAAGCGATAGGCCGGGCATCCACATGGTGTAGTCAACGCCTGCGAAGAAGTTGCCGGCAACGTTGCCGATGGCGAACAGACCGGGGATGGCCTCGTTCGTGCCGTCCTTGAGCACGCGCATGTGTTCGTCAACGTTCACGCCCGACACGATGGCGGACACGCGCACATGGCGATGGGTTCCATAGAATGGAGGCGTGTCGATAGGGGCCAGGTACTTGGCCTCTTTGCCGAAGTCCTCGTCCACGCCCTTGGCCACCAGCTCGTTGTAGCGCTCTACAGCCTTCTTGAAGGCGGCGGCGTCGGTGATGCCGAGTTTTTTGGCCAGCTCATCAAGGGTATCTGCCTTGAACGTGGCAATCTGGCCCTCGTAGACGCCCTTTTTCTCGCCGGGTTCCTCGGGCATATAGGCCTTGATGGCTTCCTGGTCGAACAGCTTGCCCGGCCAGCTTGCGGCCGTCTCGGTGTAGTTGTTGTCGAAGATTTGGCAGTAGTTACCTTGATCGGTTTCGCTGCGTAAGAAGTTGTTCATGATGGACATGCCGCAGGTCTCATCGCAGAAGCGCGTGCCATCCATCTTCACGGCCAAAAACGGCATGTCGCACATGGATCCCGGACCGGCATCGAAGTCATGGAGCATCTTGGTGTGCCCGATTTCCTCCATCGCGCCGCCTGCCCAGATGGCCATCTTGTGTCCGTCGCCGGTCTTGTTCGTCTGTTTGCGGCCGAGGTTCTTCAGATCAGGGATATAGTAGTTGACCATGTCGTCGTCGTTTTGGTAGTCGCCGGCGGCCAGGATGACGCCCTTCTTGGCGTTGAATTGGATGTTGCCATCGCTTCCCTTGGCGATGACGCCGGTGATGCCGTTCGAATCGCCCACCAGCTGCTTGGCCTCGGTGGAGTAGAAGAAATCCACGCCCTGCTTCTCGGCGTATTCCGCCAGGGCCTTCATGCCCTCGCCGGTGTTATAGGGCTTCGGGCCGAAATCGATGGAAAGGTAGTTCACCTCGTAGCCGTTGACGTTCTGTACCCCGGACGTCCATTTCTTGGTGGTGTCGGAAACCTGCGCGCCGCACTGCTGCGCGGTTTCAAACAGCCAGGTGATGGCCTCGCCGGAGTTCTTCGCCCATAGCTCAACCTGTTCACGCTTGGCGCGGTATTCGTGCTTGGCAAGCAGCGTGGATACCACGGCTTCGACGCCGGCTGGGTCGGACTTGTCAAGCAGGATACCGGTTGCGGTGTTGCCCTGCGAGATGGCGGTGCTTTCCTTCTGGATGACCGCGACGCTTGCGCCTGCCTGCTTGGCGGTGATGGCGGCGGGCACGCCAGCAGCACCTGCGCCCACAATCACCACGTCGTAGTCCTTGGTTTCCTTGATGTCGGTGATGGCCGCCGGCGCATCGAGGAAACTCGGCAGCCCGGCGCGGCTGTGGCCGGCTGCGGTGGTCGTGCCTGCGTCTGCGCCGCCCTTTGCGGCTTTGGCATCGCTGGAAGCCGAAGATGCGCTCTTGGGCGCACATCCGGCGAACAGCGAGGCGCCGGCGACGCCCGCAGCGGCGATGCCGCTCATTTTGAACAGGTCGCGGCGCGACATTTCCTTGGACATGGTTACTCCTTTCCTATGGAGGCCCGAGCCTGCGCTTGGCTTAAGGCGGGGCCTGGCAACGTTCCCCTTCCTTGCAATTCCCCGTTGCCGTGTCTTCACCGTATCTTCACAATCGCGTCGATGCATCGGCCGGCTTCGTTATTCGGGGGGCTATTTCTATAACCCTGTCGGATAACCCACTTTTGAACTGGGGAAATGCAATTGCTTACTTCGTCTACCGACTCGGCAGGCGAAGCGCCTTCGTGTAGAATGGAAAGCGGGGGAGAGGGTTTAGCACAGCGTATAACCCTCGTGGAGAAGAGGGATGTGACGGGATATGACAAGAATCGCAGCCGCGAAGGAAGCGGGGGAGGAAAACGACGCGCCTCAGGCACGCCGCCGGTTGAGGGGCCTGTATGCACCCATTCCGCTGGCGTTTTTGGGTCTGGGCGTGTACCGCGCGTGGATCGAGATTACGTTCGTCGGTTCGTTCGTGAACTTCCCGGCGTTTTCACTCTCGACGCGCGACCTATTCGATTTTAGTGCCGTCGCCGAGATGGTACTGTTTGTTTTGCTGGCCCGCAGGATCGGGCCGCTGTACACGAAGCGCTGGCCGTTCGCGTTGTGCGCGGCGGCCATGCTCGCTTCGACGGTGTTGTTGTTCGCCTCGTTTTTCGCGCCGGGGCTGGCAGGGTCGCTCGGCGTGGTCACCTCGGTTGCTGGCGGCGTGGGGCTGGGCCTTATCATTTTGATTTGGAGCGAGCTGTACGGGTGTTTGAACCCCATTCGCGTGACGCTGTATTATGCGGCGTCGCTCGTCGTCGGCGCGCTTATTATCTACTTATATATGGGGTTGAAGATGCCGTGGCTGTTCGTCATGACGGCGCTTTTGCCTATCGTGTCGCTTGCGAGTGCGCGCAAGGGGTTTGCGCTGCTGCCCGAGGGCGAGCGCCCGCAAAAGGCGTGGGTGAGCATTTCGGTGCCGTGGAAGATCATCTTGCTCATGGGCTTTTTCGCGTTTTCGTACGGTATCGTCGAGGCAAACGCCTACCAGGGCTATTTCGGCCCGCATTCCTCACCGGGAACGTTCGCGGTATCGGGCGTGGTGCTGCTCGGCGTGCTCGTTAAGCGCGACAAATTCGATTTCAACACGTTGTGCCGCATCGCGTTGCCGCTGACGGTGGTGGCGTTGTTCTTGATTTCCGTACTTGGGTTCACTGACGACTACCTCAGCGGATTTTGCGTGGCGGGTGGCTACACGGCGTTCTCCATCCTCATCATGGTGCTGTGCAGCAACCTGTGCTATCGCTACGGGGTATCTGCCATCTGGCTGTTCGGCATGGAGCGCAGCTTGCGGCTTGTATTCATGTTCCTGGGGCGCTGCATGTACGAATACGGGTCGGTCATCACCGTCGGCTCAGTGCGGGGGACAACCATCGCAAGCGGCATCGCCATTCTGGCCGTGGTGATGGGGACGTTTTTCCTGCTGTCCCAAAAGGAGCTGTCCAGCAAGTGGGGCGCATCGTTTTTGGTGGGGCCCGAAGGTAACGGGGAGGCCGTGCGCAAACAGGAGCTTGCCGATCGCTGCGAGCTTTTGGCCAAACGCTTCGGCCTGACGTCGCGTGAAACGGAGGTGCTCATCTTGCTTGCGCAGCGCAAGACCGTCGGCATGATCGAGCGCGAGCTCTACATAGCCAACGGTACGGCAAAAGCACACGTGCGCCACGTGTACCAGAAGTTCGACATCCACTCCCGCGAGGAGCTGTTCGATCTACTCGGGGTGGACGGCCTGCAGGAAAACGTTGAGGCGAAAAACGCTGGTTGATGCGCTGCGGGTGCCGGTAGCGCCGGGGCGGCGTTTTATCGTTCCAGCGGGCGCAGCTTTCCCAGGCTGCTGAGGCGCTCGGCCTCTTCGCGGCGTTGCAGGTCGGCCATCACCACGTGCCCGGCGCGCGCGATGTCGGCGCACTTCTCGGGCGTCAGGCGGCTCCACAGGTACTTCGTGGCCACGCGGTCCACGCCGGCAAGCACGATCTGCTGCATGCACTCTCCCGCATCGGTGGTCACCACGTACACTGCCTTGCGGTCGTCGGGCGAGCTCATGCGCTCCACCCAGCCGCGCGCCGCAAGCCGGTCGGTGGCCCGCACGGCCGTGGCGCTGGTCAGCTTCAGCTCGCGCGCCACGTCCACGATGCGCATGGGATGTCCCACTTCGCCCAATCGTTGCAGCACGCGGCACTCCGAAAACGTGGCGCCGTCGCACGACTCGGCAAGCGCGTGCTCCATGCGTCGGCGCAGCACCTCGAACGACGCCAAGGCGCGCGACGCGAAGAACTTGCGCGACATCTCGCGCGAAAGCGGCGGCTCGATGGTGGCGCCGGCCATGACGGCGGCCTCCAGGATGGAGCGAAACGGCGCCGTTTGCGTGGGGAACAGGCGATACAGCTGCGCGATGATGGCCGTGTTCGCCCGCTCGATGTGCGCGATGCCCGCCTCAAGCACGCGCACGGCCGACCCGCGCCGCCCCGGTGCCGCCACGCGCTGCGCGAACCCGGCGTCTTCAAGCGTGTTCACGGCGTGCGTCACCACGTTGGGCTTCAGGTCCAAAATCAGCCCCAGGTCCTTCTGCGCGATGGCCTCCGGCTCGGCGGCGGCAAGCTTCACCAGCACGCGGTACTGCGTGCAGTTCAGGCAGCTAACCTCGTGCAGGCCCGATTTCAGGCCTTCGTGGGCCAGTTCGAAGGCCACGAAGAACGCGGAATCGAGCACAAGCCGCTCGTTTGCTTGCCGTGTGGACGTTGGTGCCATGTCAGCCTTTCAGTTTCGCTACGTACGTGAATACATCGTACTCTATTTCGCCCCACCTGTGGCCTTTTGTCCCGCATATGTTGCGAACCTTTCCATAATCTTCGCCGCTCGCTTCGAGTTCGCGTATCTGAGCCGGCGCATGCGGAAAGCGAAAGGGATTTGCTTTTGCCGGGGAAGGCGGCGAAAGCGGCGGCTGCGGGGTTGCTCGCTTCGCCCGTTCGCTTTTTGGCGGCGCTCGGCGGACTGCAGGCAAGCCCGAGGCTTCCCAGGCGTTTTGCCACGGCGTTGCCTCGGCGCCGCGGCTCGTGCCGTCGTGCGGGCGCGGCGGTTATCGGCTGCCAAATTTCCCCATCTGCCAGGTGCTTTGCCAAGCTGGGCGCTATACTGTGCACAGGCGGAAAACCTCAAGCGCAAGGAGGCCACCATGAACATCGTTCACCGTGAAGACCAGCAGCAGCGCGAGCACGTGCTCCTGTCGCCCGACGCCGCGTTCTCGGACGAAACGGAAGGCCGCGCGCAGTCGGCGCAGCCCGACTTCCTGCGCACGGAATACCAGCGCGACCGCGATAAGATCTTGCACTCGAAAAGCTTCCGACGCCTGTCGCACAAAACGCAGGTGTTCCTTGCCGCCGAGGGCGACCATTTCCGCACGCGGCTCACGCACACGCTTGAAGTCGCGCAGATCGCGCGCACCATCGCCCGCGCGCTCGGCCTCAACGAAGACCTCACCGAAGCCATCTCGCTTGGCCATGACCTGGGCCACACGCCGTTCGGCCACACGGGCGAGGCCGCCTTGGCCGCGTGCCTGGCGCGCCATCGCGGCATCGACCCGGCAAGCGCCCAGGCAGCGGCGCAGTACCGCCACAACGAGCAAAGCCTGCGCGTCGTCGAGCGCATCGAGAACGGCGGGCGCGGCCTCAACCTCACGGCCGAGGTGCGCGACGGCATCCTGCACCACACCGGCCCCGTGCGCGCCGACACGTTCGAGGGCCGCATCGTGGCCACGGCCGACCGCATCGCGTACGTTAACCACGACATCGACGACGCCATCCGCGCCGGCCTGCTCACCGAGGCCGCGCTGCCCGAAAGCACGCGCCGCGTCCTTGGCCCCGACCATTCCAGTCGCATCGAGCTGTTGGTCCGCAACATGGTGGAAACCTCGGCGGCCGCCGACGACATCATGCTGTCCGCGCCGGTGTGGGACGCCATGAACGAGCTGCGCAGCTTCCTGTTCGCCAACGTCTACACCGCCCCGCAGGTGCTTGTGGAGGTACAGAAGGCGAAATGCCTGGTGGCACAGTTGTTCGACTACTACGTTGCCAACATCGGCGAAGTGCCCGAGGAATACCGCGCCATCTCCGGCGGCGATGACCTGCAGGCCGTCACCGACTACATCGCCGGCATGACCGACCGCTTCGCCACCGCCACGTTCAACCGCCTGTTCGTTCCCCGCGACTTCATGCGCTAAGCGCGTCCGCGCCGCAATTGCAACCCCTGTTTTCGGCGTGCGCGAACGGCTATAATCAGGCGGCTATGAAACTCTCAAACGACATCCAACCGGCGGTGCAGGCCGCCATCCCCATCGTGCTGGGCTACATTGCCATCGGCATTCCCTGCGGCATCCTTGAAGACTCCATCGGGCTGAACGCGGTGCAGGTGTTCTTCCTGTCCTGCATGTTCTATTCCGGCGCCGGCCAGTTCATGATCCCGAACATGTGGCTGGCGGGCAGTCCCATCGCGTCGATCGTGGCCAGCGTGTCGCTGGTGAACACGCGCCAGATGCTGTACTCGGCGTCGTTTGCGCCCATGTGCGCCAACGAGCGCAAAGGCCTGTCGTTTCTGTTCTCGGCCACGGTCACCGACGAAAGCTTCGGCGTGAACATGGCGAACTTCGCCACGGGAACGTGGAACGTGCGCCGCGCCACTGTGGTGAACCTGTGCTCGTGTGCGTCGTGGACGCTGTCCAACGTTGCCGGCGTGCTTATCGGCAGCGCGCTGGGCATTCCGCTAGCCATCGCCAGCTTCGCCATGACGTCTATCTTTATTTGCTTACTGGTCACGCAGAAGGTCACGTTCGAAAACGCCGTGGCTGCGTTCGTTGCCATGGTGGGCGTGTTCTCGTGCAAGGCCGTCGGGCTGGCCGGCCCCGCCATCTTGGTGGGCGCCGTGCTTGGCGTGGTGGCCGCCATGCTCGTGTCGCAGGTGCGCCGAGGTCGCGTTGCCGAGGCTGCCGCGCTCGACGCGCAGGTCGAAAGCGCGCAGGCGGGCGAGGCGAATGCTGCCGATGCGCGGGCTCGCTCTTGCCAGGATGTCGATCTTCCGTGCGGTAATCCGGCCGACGTAAACGCCGCACCTCGTAATAGCGCGCAGGCGGGCGAGAGCGCGCAGGAAGGCGGTGAGGGTCGATGAGCATGCAAGATTTCGCCATCGTGTTCGCAACGTGCCTGGTCACCATGCTTATCTGCCGCTGCGTGCCGCTGTTCGTCCTGAAAGGCCGCCAGCTGCCTGAAGGTTTGGCGCGCGCGCTCGGGTTCATCCCGCCGGCCGCGTTTGCCGCGCTGGTTGCCAACGACTTGCTGTCCCCGGGCATGTTCGACGCGGGCCTGTGGCCTGCGGCTATGCCGCTTGCGGCAGCGGCCGTCGTCGTGGCGGTGGCATGGAAGACGAAGTCGCTTCTGTGGTGCGCCATCGCCGGCTGCGCCAGCTACGCCGCGCTCGCATTCTTCTTCGCCCCCGGCCTGTTCTAGTGCTGCGGCCTCCTGCGCAATGCGGCGTCTTGCGGAAACGAGCGCTTGCTCGCTTGAATTATTCTCAAAGCTAACAAGGAGACAGGGCGGTTTGTCAACTATTTGCTTCAAGCGCCAGGCGTCGGGCGACCAGGCGGCACCAGTCCTGCCGTCCGCTATTCGCGCTTTGCGCATGGTTGCCTTCCCCAGGTTCCGCATCGCGCGCTCCGCTTCCTTCGCTATCCTTCGCTGCACCTGCGCAGATTGCGGAAATTGACGGGGAATGGGGGAACATCCTTGCGGCTTTGCTATAATCACGGGTCGTATATGTGCTAATCGGGAAACCGGGCGGCCTCACCGCGCACGTTTCGCGTCAGGCGCATCGATAAGGCGCCTACCTGAAAAGAAAGAATGGGGACATTATGAGCGAACTGCTTTCGCAGCTGATCACGCCTGAAATCCAGATGGCGTTCACCGTTGTGGTGGTGCTGCTGGTCATCCTATATATCCTGTCCATCGTATGGGTTGCGCGCGACGCGTACCTGCGCGGCACGTACTGGTACGTGTGGGGCATCGTGGCGCTCGTGCCGCTTGTCGGCGTCATCGCGTACTGCCTGCTGCGCCCGCCGCTGCTGCTCATCGACCGCGACGAGCAGGAACTGGAAGTTGCCCTCAAGCAGCGCCAGCTCATGCACTACGGCGAATGCGCGAACTGCGGCTATCCCGTCGAGGCCGACTACGTCCTGTGTCCGAATTGCCATCAGCGCCTGAAGAACCTGTGCTCCCACTGCGGCCACGCGCTTGAGCCGTCGTGGACGGTATGCCCGTACTGCGCCAGCCCCGTTGCCGGCCAGCGCCAAGCCCGCCGCGCCCCGCAGCCCCAAGCGCAACAGCGCGCCCCGCGCCCGCAGCGCCCGGAATAGTGCGAACCTCCGCAAGCAAATCGCGAGCCGCCCACGAAGGCGGCTCGTTTCGTCTTAATGGGACAAAGGGACAGTCCCCATGTCCCATTCCGGATGCGAAAGCGCCCGCTTGCGCAAGACGCTTGCCATGCAAAGCCTTCGCCATTTGAAACCTCTGGCGCTTAAGGTCGGGCCCGCCATGCCGAACCGCCCCAAGCGCTTCCGCCCGCTGTTGCGTGGTGCTTCTATGCGCGCGCGGGGTAATTCGTTCCAAAACAACCCGGTTACGGTAGGATGAAGGCCGTTGCCGTGGTGTACTATACGGTAACCGCAATACACATGCTGCGCAGGCGTTTTGCACCTGCCCGGCCCCAAGAAAGGAACGTATCATGGAAATCGTTTTGCCCGACGGATCGAAGAAAACGCTCGACGCCGGCGCAACCGTCGCTGATGTGGCGGCTTCCATCGGCGCGGGCCTTGCGAAGGCCGCGCTCGCCGGAAAGATCGACGGCGAGCTCGTCGACCTGACCGCAACCGTGCACGACGGCGCCGCCGTGGAGATCATCACGGCGAAAAGCCCCGAGGCGCTGCACATCCTGCGCCATTCCTGCGCTCACATCATGGCCGAAGCCGTGCAGGAGCTCTACCCCGGCACGCAGATCGCGTTCGGCCCCGCCACCGACGACGGCTACTTCTACGACTTCTTGCTGCCCGAGAACATCTCGTCCGACGTTTTCGGCGCCATCGAGAAGAAAATGACCGAGATCATCAAGAAGAACGAGCCGTTCGTGCGCGAGGTGGTCACCGTCGAGCAGGCAAAGGAAATCTTCGCCGACCAGCGCTTCAAGCTTGAGCACATCGATGACCTCACCGACGAGGAGATCACCATCTACCGTCACGGGTCGTTCGTTGACCTGTGCTCCGGCCCGCACATTCCCTCTGCCGGCAAAATCGGCGCCATCAAGCTCATGAAGCTTGCAGGCGCGTACTGGCGCGCCGACGCCAGCCGCGAGCAGCTGCAGCGCCTGTACGGCACGGCGTTCTTCAAGAAGGCCGAGCTGGACGAGTACCTGCACAACCTCGAAGAGGCCGAGAAGCGCGACCATCGCAAGATCGGTCGCGAGATGGACCTGTTCATGATGCGCGACGAGGCTCCCGGCTTCCCGTTCTTCCTGCCCAACGGCATGCTGCTGAAGAACACGCTGCTTGAGTACTGGCGCGAGATTCACCACAAGGCCGGCTACGTGGAAATCTCCACGCCGCTGATCATGAACCGCCATTTGTGGGAAACCTCCGGCCACTGGGACCACTACAAGGACAACATGTACTCCACCACCATCGACGACGAGGAGTACTGCATCAAGCCGATGAACTGCCCGGGCGGCGTGCTCGTGTACGCATCGAAGCCCCGCAGCTACCGTGACCTGCCCATTCGCGCCGGCGAGATCGGCACGGTGCACCGCCACGAGATGCGCGGCGCGCTGCACGGCCTGTTCCGCGTTCGCTGCTTCAACCAGGACGATGCGCACCTGTTCGTGCGCCCCGACCAGCTGACCGAGGAAATCGTGGGCGTCGTGCGCCTCATCGACTCGGTGTACCAGCAGTTCGGCTTCAAGTACCACGTCGAGCTGTCCACGCGCCCCGACGACTCCATGGGCTCCGACGAGGATTGGGAAGCCGCCGAGAGCGGCCTGAAAACCGCGCTTGCCGAGCTGGGCATGAACTACGAGCTCAACGAGGGCGACGGCGCGTTCTACGGCCCGAAGATCGACTTCCACCTGGAGGATTCGCTCGGACGCACGTGGCAGTGCGGCACCGTGCAGCTTGACTTCCAGATGCCGCAGAACTTCGACCTGGAATACGTCGACCACGACGGCACGAAGAAGCGCCCGATCATGCTGCATCGCGTGTGCTTCGGCTCGGTGGAGCGCTTCATCGGCATCCTCATCGAGCACTACGCGGGCAAGTTCCCCGTGTGGCTGGCCCCCATGCAGGTGAAGGTCCTGTGCGTGTCCGAGAAGAGCCGCGACTACGCGCACCAGGTTGCCGCGAAGCTTGACGAGGCCGGCATCCGCGTGGCCGTCGACGACCGCGACGCGAAAATCGGCTACAAGATCCGCGAGGCCCGCAGCATCGACCGCGTGCCGTACATGATCATCGTGGGCGAGAAGGAAGCGGAAGAGGGCACCATCTCCGTGCGCGACCGCTCCAACGAGA
The DNA here is from genome assembly GCF_977052095.1 of Senegalimassilia sp. NCBI lineage: Bacteria > Bacillati > Actinomycetota > Coriobacteriia > Coriobacteriales > Coriobacteriaceae > Senegalimassilia > Senegalimassilia sp. The sequence goes on along the minus strand of NZ_CDRSTZ010000021.1, from coordinate 154 downwards.
CGCACCCGTTCGCAACCGACGAGTTCATCGCGAAGGTGCTTGAGGAAACCCGCACGCGCGCATAAGCGTTTTTGCGGATGATGTGGCGGGCCCGCCCGCGGTTAGCCAGGCGGGCCGCGTTGGAGGGAGGGGGGGCCGAAGGGTTCGTGGCGCG
>NZ_CDRSTZ010000020.1:0-29522 GCF_977052095.1 Senegalimassilia sp. | reverse complement strand
GACGGACTTAAGTCAGCATCCTCCAAGGCGCCTGGCCAGGGATTGTCAGGGTTAAGTCACAACTTCATCCAGACTTCACGAAATGCTGACTTTGCTTTGTCAATCAACCGTCAATTCCTTCCTGCGACTGAGCAACAAAGCCCACCGACAGCTCATTACGAATGACGGCAAGGCGAAGTGCTGCAGCCGCGTTTCGTAGTTTTAATCGAAAGTGTCATAGGTGCACCACGTAATTCTTAACAAAAACCCGCCCGCCGGCGAGCAACACCCCTTGACGCTCCAGCCTTGTTCGTAGTTGAGCACCCATCGTTTCGCGAACAGCGCACTTAACCAATGCAACTATCACAATTGTTCAAGCTGCCTGCGCTGTCGTTTACCACAATCCCAAAAAATGCTGCACGCCTAAGCTGGTGCAGGCGATGGCAATCCAGCACGCGGCGCCTAACACGATGGGTTTCGCGCCCGACTTCACCAGGCCAACTACATCGGTGTTCAAGCCAATGGCCGCCATGGCAACTACAATGAAGAACTTGCTGAGCGTTTTCAGCGGATCGAACACGGTGCCGCTTATGCCCGCCGCCGCAGCAACGGTGGCCACCAGCGATGCGCACACGAACAGGATGATGAACGTCGGCAATGCCCGCTTCAAGCTGAAGCCCGATGCCGCATTCGCCTTGGTCTCGGTACCGTTTGCACTGGTCGCCGTCTTGCGCTCGCGCGCCGAAACCCACAGCGCCAGCACGAACGTGATGGGGATGATGGCCAGCGTGCGCGTCAGCTTCACGATGGTGGCGTAATCCAGCGCGTTTGCGCCGGGGTGCATGCCGTCCCACACCGCCGCGGCAGCGGTTACCGACGACGTATCGTTTACCGCTGTGCCTGCGAACAGACCGAACCCGTCGTTCGTCATGCCGATAGCGTCGCCAAGCGTGGGGAAGATGAGCGCGGCTAGCACGTTAAACAGGAACACCACCGAAATGGCGTGCGCCACTTCCTGGTCGTCGGCCTTGATAACTGGAGCCGTCGCCGCAATAGCCGATCCGCCGCAAATTGACGAGCCCACGCCGATGAGCGTAGCCGTGCGTCCGGGGATGCGCAGCACGCGGCATAGCACAGCCGCCGTGATAAGCGATGCGGAAATGGTGGCCAGGATAACCGGCAGCGACAAGGCACCCACCTGCGCCAACTGCGTCAACGGCAAGCCGAACCCCAGCAGCACCACCGCGGTTTGCAAGATCTTCTTCGATGCGAATTTGATGCCGGGGCCCGCCGCGCCTTTGTTCTTCCATACCGTACCGATTACCATGCCCAGCAAAATGGCGAACACGGCGCCACCGACCAACGGTACGGCCTGGCCAAGAAACCAGCAGATGACAGCGATGGCGGCGGATACGGCAACGCCGGGAGCTAAGGTGTGGATGCGGGACATGGAACTCTTTCTAGCTAGGGTGAGCGCAGGCGGCGAAAGCCGCTCGCGATTGCGAACCTCAACACTATAGCCCAGTTCAAGCACTGCGGTCTCAAAGCCATTGCAATCTCATGCGCGCTTATTGGGCCGACGAGGTCCCTCACGGTGTGTGAAGAGCTGCAGAATGGTAAACCGTTGAGGACGGATGGACAAGCGGGGCAAGCGCGAAGGGGTCAGGGTGAAGCCCCCTGCGCACTCTCAAAGTCTCGCGCGGCCGAGCTGGCGAACCGATCGTTTGGGCTCGAGCGCCGCACCAGTAGCTCAATGGCGTGCAATGCAACCAATGGTTTCTTGGAATTCGCTATCCGTCTCAGTAAAGTGGGGATATCAAATAACGAACGCGGGGCGAACGAAGCCGGGTTCCGCGGAGGGAAGGAGAACGCCATGTCATTCGGGAAAACGCTTATCAACCTGCGGAAAAGCCGCAACCTCACACAAGAGGAGCTAGCGGCGAAGCTGTACGTTACGCGCCAGGCGGTTTCACGATGGGAACGCGACGAAGTGGTGCCGGGCATCGACATGCTCAAGCTCATTGCGGTGACGCTTGACGAGCCGATTGTGCACCTGCTGGACATGCCCGAGCACTTGTGCGAAAGCTGCGGCATGATTTTGACGCCCGACGACTATGGCACCAACGCTGCGGGGCGTGAGGATGAGCATTTCTGCAAATGGTGCTATGAGCAGGGAGCATACACGTACGAAACCACCATGGAGGCCATGATCGAAGACTGCGCGCCGCGTCTGGCAGAAAACACGGGCATGACGCGCGATGAGGCGGTGTCGCTGATGGGCGCGGTGCTGCCGCACCTCAAACGCTGGAGCGCCGTGTACGCCAACGAGCAGTGATACGGCGCCGAAGCGCGCGAACGCTACGGCAGCGAAGCAGTGGACGCCGCAAACGAAAGGCTTCTGTCCATGGATGACAAAACGTGGGAAAGCAAAGAACAGCTTGAGCGGGCCATCATCGAACAGCTAAAAACCGCCATGACCATGGGAGATACCACCAGCAGCGCCGCAGCGAAGCTTGCGCGCATGCACGGCGAATGGATTGCCATGCAATGGGGCGAGGGCGCGTACTCGCCGGCAGCGCACGTTTCGCTCGCGCAAAGCTACCTTACCGACAGCCGCTTCACCAGCTATTACGACAGCAAAGCCGGTAAAGGCGCCACGCAATTCCTAGCAAACGCAATCGAGGTGGCCGGCGTTTAGAGGCGAGAGGTTAACGAACCCTGTCGCTCGGAGACATCCTGTTTGCAAGGGGGTGGGGGAAGGGTGTCTCCAAGCGGAAAAGCTCGCAAAACGAGAAGCTAACGGAACCGGGGTTGCTCAGCGTACGGTTAGTGCACGCGCGCCTTCTCGATTTCGGCGTGAAGGTCATTTCGTAGGGCGGAGCTCCGCCCCGATTGGATAGCGCCCGAAAGGCGCGTCGCCGATTTCCGGGGGGGGCGCGGGCGGTTCGGGATGGCGGGAAATCGAACTTTCCGGGCTTCGTGACGTCCGGCCCGGAAAAAGGTGCAGGTTTTTGAACTTTCCGAGCCTCGCGACGGGCCTCAAAGCTCGGAAAGTCCGATTTCCTGCACAGAACCCGGCCCGAATGAGCTCGAAAGCCTGGAAAGTTCAAAATCTTGCACGGCCGGGAGGGCCGCCTGCCCCGACAAAGGCACAAGCCGCTCGCCAGGTCGGGGAGCGCGGCGATTCGAGGATTCGGTGTCGCGCTTCGCGCTCCCCTTTGCGGGCCGGGCGGCGAGGCGCCGCCCGCGAGTGGGACGAAGGGACAGTCCCTGCGCCCCACTTCGCCGGCGCCTTAGTAGAACATGAAGACGCTCAGGCCCGCGCCGCAGAAGGCGACGCGCAGGCAGATCGCGCCGGCGAGGGCGGCGACGACGGCAACCGCGCCGAAGAGCTTCCAGCTGGCCGCGTCGCCCTTCTTCTTGGCGAGGAAGGAGCACACCAGGGGCACGATGGCGCCGACCACGACCGCGCCGAGCCAGAGCAGGACCGCCTGGTCGCCGATGGCGGCGCCGGCGTCGACCATGGCCTTGGTGGGGTGGGTCGGGTCGAAGTAGTAGCCGACCTCGGTGAACGAGCCCGCGCTCATCTGGACGTAGGCGGCGTAGGCCGCGGTGCACACGGCGCCGATGATGGAGCCCACGACGGCGGGCATACCCAGCTCGGACACGTCCTCGCCCTTGGCGGCGAGCACCACGGCCACCGTCGCGGGGCCGAGCAGGCAGGCCGCGCCCACGATGGACAGTACCTCGAGCACGGAGTTCCACGCCGGGCGCGCCGGCATCATGTACGAGTGCGCGCACACCGCGGCCAGCATCACGGAGATCACGATCGCCAGCCAAGCCATCCACTTCGGCAAGGTCCCGCCGTCGCTAGACTTGCGGGCCGCCGCGAAGTACGCCACGGCAACGATCACGAACACCACGATCGCAATCAATTCCTGCGTGATGCCGCTGGTGATGTGGCCGAAGCCGTTGAAGATGCGCTCCCAGTGCTGCAGGTGGAAGAACACCGCTATCCCGCCAACCGCAAGCAGCACGCAGCTCAAGACCGCCAGCAGCTGCTGCGACTTCTTCCCGGCGCCCTTCAAGGCCAGCACGCCCTGCACGCCGAACACGCCGCACGCCCAAGCCGTCAGCGTGGTGAACAAGATCAAAGGCCATTGCAGTTCCATGCTACTCACCGCCCTTCCACTCGTGGTTGCGCAGGATGTAGCAGAACGACGGTTCGTTGCCGGTATCGGGAAGGTGATGCACGTCGCTGTCGGTGAAGGGGCGTGCGATATCGGTAAGCTTGCAAAACTCCGTCGAAACGCTTTCGTACGAGGCGTCTCCTGTGTGGTTCACCTTGCCAGCGCCGACGAAGCTATCCCAACCTTTGTCAAGGTCGCCAAAGTAGCGTGCTCGCCCGCCGCACTGTGCCACGCACTGCGGCAACTCGCCTTGGCTTGTCTTCTGCTCGCACAGCGTGCATTTCTCCACCACGCGCTCTTCCTCGTTCAGATAGCGAACGCCATACGGGCAGGCCATGGCGCAGAACTGGCAGCCGATGCACTTCGACTTGTCGATCTGCACGGTGCCGTCGGGCAGCACGTGGCTGGCCTCGGTGGGGCACACCTTCACGCACTCGGGATCAGCACAGTGTTGGCACCCTACCGGCAAAAAGTACGTATACACGTTGGGGAATGTAGCCCCTTCTTCATTGGCAAACGGGCCGATGCGCAGAACCTTGTTCCAGAAGTTACCGATTGGCACGCCATTTACCACTTTGCAGGCCACAGTGCAGCCAAGGCAGCCGACGCACCGGTTTAAATCGGTGACAATTGCATACCGCGCCATTCCTATTCACCCCCTTTGTAGTGAAGCTTCGCCCATTCTTTCAAACGCGGGTCGGAAGCATCGTGGATAATCTCGGTTCCGTCGTTGCCGCACGGGCATGGGTTGCCGAACGGCGAGTTCTCCGGTGTGGCCTTGTAGATCTTCACCGGGTATCCGCGCAGATACGATGCGGCGCAATGCCTATCGCGAAGATCGCGCGAGACGAGGCAATTCACGCCCGAAAGCTCGAATCCGTGGCCGGATTGGTTAAGCTCGGGGTACCACCACTGATGCTCGCAGTTGATGACACCGGGCTCGATGCCCTCGTAGAAATCGGCCACCTGGCGAATCTTGCCATTCTCGTTTTCGATCCATACCCAGTCGCCCTGCTCAATCCCGTATCTCTCGGCATCTGCGGGGTTGATTTCCATACGCGGCGTCGGCCACTGTTCGCGGCACCACGGCAGCTGACGGTGCTCGCTGTGGAAGTACACCGGAATACGTCGACCCGTATTGCATATGAGCGGATATTCGCTTTCCAAGTCGGGACGCTCGGTGCGGGAAAGCGGTGCCTCGCGGTAATCGGGCAAAATGTCGCTTTCCTCGGGGTAGAACGTTTCCATGACCGTTGACCACAGTTCCAGCTTGCCCGTGGGCGTTTGCATGCCGGGTTTGCCGTCCGGGCGCAGCATGGCCAACTGATAGCGACGATAAAAGCCCCAGGTGGACTTCCATTCGGGCGGCATAGCCTTGCAATCCCACCAGCCGTGTTCTTGGAATTCGGCGGCGAACTCCTTCCATGTCATGCCCGTTGCCCGCACGTACCAGTCGCAGTACTGTTCCTCGGTAGGCCAGGGATTGTCGGGGTCGTCGGAGAACGGCACGCCCATGGCCTTATACAGTTCGATATCGAAATCCAGGTCGTACTTCACTTCGCCCGGACGTTCGACGCACTGCACATTGAGGCCAAGGCCGCCCGAAGAACCCTGGGACGGACGCGTTGCGTTCGCTTCGATCCAGTGGGCGCAGGGCAACAACAAGTCGGATCGGTCAGACAGCGGCGTATGCCAGAAATCAACGGTCACGAAGAAGTCAAGATGCTTGAACGACTCCCAGTTGTACAGCGAATTCGCCATGTTCATAAAGTCGCCTGACTGCGCGATGCCCGCCACGATGGGGTAGGGGTCGCCCGTCTGAATCTGCTCGTATACCGCGTTGGCGTCAGCCCAGTACTGCCACCAATTAAGCAACGGGAACTCATCGGCGCCTGCAAGCTTCGCAAGCGTTTCTTCATCTGGCGGGGTCCCGCCGCCCATGGTGACGTTTCCGGCAAAGTTGACCATCTGCGGTGTAAGGAAGCTGGTGGTGCCGCCGCGATTGCCCGCGGGCGTATCCCAGTTTCCCGTGATGCCCACAAGCGCATCGAGCGCGCGACTGTTCTGAATGGCGTTGCAGCCGTGCTCGATGGCCAGCATGTAGCCGATGCCGCCGTTGCCGTAGCCGGTTTCGGGACGCAAGCGCGTTGCGTACGTGCGCGCCGCTCGCTCGATATCGGCCGCCGGAACATGTGTGATTTTCTCGGCGACTTTGGGGGTGTATTCGGCAGCACGCGCCTTGAAGTGCTCCCACACTGGTTTGACCTGGTGTTTCGTTCCGTCTTTCAACGTGACTTCGTACGTGCCCTCAAGTGCCGGGTCAATAACGCGCTCGAAGCCGTCATCGGTGCCGAAACCGGTTTGGTCAGGTACCCAGCCTTGCGCCACGCCGGGGAACAAATTGTTCTGCTGCGCTTCTTTACCCTTGACCAGCGAGCGCTCCATGCTCCAGGTTTCGCCTTCCCACTCCTGCGTTTGCGCGTCGAAATAGGTCAGGCGGTTCTCGATGGTGTCCCAGCACATCATGCGGAACTGGCTGCCGTCTTCTTTCAGGTCGCTTTCCTTCAGCAACCGCGTCTTCGTGACGAACGTGCCAGCCTGGAATTTCGCGCCGATAGGGCCGTTGGAGGGCTGCATGTCTTCGCAAACCAGGAAAGGCGCATCGGTCCACTTCTTCACAAACAGTTCGTCATACAGCTTTTCGCGAATGATGACATCGATCCAAGAAAGCGCCAACGCGGCGTCGGTCTGCGGATACAGTGGCTGCCAAATGTCGGATTCTTTGCCCAGGTTCGTTTGACGCGGGTCGACGGTAATGAACGCTTGCGAGTGCATAGCGGTATCAACGGTCATGCGGCACGAGTCGTCGTAGTTCGACAGCTCGGTCGAGCCGCCCCAGCGGACCATGACTTCAGGCTGGTCGGTGGTTGCCTGCCAGCTGAATGCGTACGCGCCCTGAAGCAGCGTCGCGAAATGGCGCGGGCCCTTGCATACCTGATAAGGGTGAACGCTATTCGGGCTGCCGAACAGCAGACGGAATACACCGTAAGACGCCATGCACCAGCAACGGCTCGTGCCCGACATCATCATGATGGACGGGCCGCCGAAACGATCCATGACTTCCTGGAACTTCGTTGCCATGGTGGCATACGCCTCATCCCAGGTGATGCGTTGCCAGCCAGGATCGTCAGCGTCTTTGGGGTTCGTGCGCTTAAGCGGGTACAGCACGCGATCGGGATGGTATGCCGCCTGAATGGACGCCTGCGATTTCGCGCAGCTGTTGCCGCCGGAAGTGAAGCAGCTTGTGTCGCCTTCGACTTTTACGGCGCGTCCGTTTTCCACGGTTACCCACACGCCGCACTCCATCTTGCCGCAACCTCGACAGCAGGTGCGGATGCGCTTCACGTTCGTGGAATCGCTTGCCGATTCAGCTTGTGCCAGCCCCACGGGTGCAGCTGAGGTGATACCGGCTGCAACCGCCGTGATGGCGGACAGCTTCGCGAACGACCTGCGCGTTAAGGTTCTCCTTCCCATTTCTCCTCCTTTTTGCTCGTCGAATGAGCCCGAGTCCTCGGGTCGGGCGCTTTTATCCTATTGAGCGACAGCGGAGGCTCTTGCTGCATTTTTCGCTCTGTGTATTTCGAAATGGGATGCTGTGTTGAATTGCGTGAACTGTGTCGATTTGTGCTCGACTGATTCCGAAACGGAAACCATCTCACGTGAACTGGGCAATCATGTGTTTAGGTCGAAAGCGGATCGGCTCATCTGGGTGCTAGATTCATTTTCGGTCTCTTATCTGCGGAAACTCTCTTCGAACGTAGTATAATGAATAATTGAAGGGGATTTCACAGGGGGATACATGCAAATCGAATTGCTGCACGATTTCATCGTGCTTTCGGAAGAACTCAATTTTCGTTCCGCGGCAAAGGCCCTGTTTACAACTCCTTCGACGCTAAGCAAGCACATTGCAACGCTTGAGAACCATTATGGCGTTCGCCTGTTCAATCGCGATAGGACAAGCGTTTCGCTTACCAATAAAGGCGTTGTGCTGCTCGAGGGTGCGCAAAAAGTATGGGATGCGTACGAGCAAACGCTTGAACTGGTCAAACACAATCAAAATGCTTCAACGCTGCATATTAGCGGCACGCTTGACAACCCTGAGGATTACCCGCTCGTGTCTCGGGTCATCACAAAATTCAAAGTTGCTACGGGAAATATCCCGCACTTGCTCCCATCGAAAAGCTTCTTCCCTGAAGAACAAGTTTCCCTTTTGGAATCAGGCGACTCCGATTGCGCTGTGTTCTATGTGGCTGAAAGCGTTTTTCGCGCGTTACATGCAGATGCTTCGATCGAGTTTTACGAGGTGGGCCGGACGCGTCTTGATGCGCTGGTGTCTGAAAGCAGCCCGCTTGCGCACAAAAAGGTTTTGGAGCTTCGCGATTTCGAGGGGCAAAATCTCATTCAGCTGGTTGGTCCCCGCCTTACGCCCACGTGGCTGCAAATCAAGAATCAGCTTGATGACGCCGGGGTTCATTACGCCACTACGCTGTTTCCGGCTTCAACACCCTATGACTATCTTGACCTTGACCCCAAAGGGAACGTGTTTTTGCTGCCTCAGCTTTACGATGAGGCAAAACGCAACCAACCGAGCGGCTGCGTGCGCGTTCCTGTTGATGGGCAAGCGTTAACTCTTAGGCTTGCTGCGCTTGTCCGCAAAGGGCCGAAGCGCGAAAGTGCGCTGGCATTTTTGCAAGCGCTTTCTGAGGCGATGGACGAAGCGCGCGATGAGCAAATATCTTGAGCGCCTAAGCGGCAAGCCACGTAAAAAGGGAAGGAGCCCCGAGAGGCTCCTTCTTGTCTGAGCTGCGCTTTCCATGCGCGGCTCGCTTTTGCGCGGTTGAACTTACGGTCGCCGTGCGCGCCGTGGCCGCACGCAAACCCGTTATAGCGCGGGTTTTGCGCCAATGTTGCCTCGTCGGCCGACTGCCGCCACACCGCACCCGTCTTCGCCGGTCGGGCGGTCCTCTTCTTGCGTTTTCCAGACATGCGCCTCACCTCCTCCGTTAACCGCTGTTTCAAGCTGGCACCAGTATATCTTGCAGTTGCTTAGCGGCAAAGTATTGCCATGCAGACGTAACAACCGAAATCTTTAGCAGCGATCAATCATACTTAGTGAAAATAGCGAAAAAGCTGGTTATCGGGGCAAGCGGGCGTCCAAAGAGAGAGTCGTGCTGCGTTTCCTGCCACAGCTGCGCCCGCCAGCCGATTTCGTGCGGGCGGGTCGTGTGCGCTCCCCTACAATGCAAACGTTTGCACCCACACCGAAAGGTCTCTCATGAGCGAAAACGCGCCTTCCCGCACCGCCCCCGAAACCCCGCCCGCCGTCTACGACGCCACCACACTTGGCCGCCCGCGCATGTTCGTGCTGGGCATCCAACACATGTTCGCCATGTTCGGCGCCACCATCTTGGTGCCTGTGCTCACGGGCCTGTCGGTCAGCGACACGCTGCTGTTCGCCGGACTGGGCACGCTGCTGTTCCACTTCCTGGCGAAGGGGAAGGTGCCGGCGTTTCTGGGCTCGTCGTTCGCGTTCATCGCCGGATACGCGGCCATCGCGCCGAACGGCGAGGCAGACCTGCTTCCCTACGCGTGTCTGGGCGTTGCGTGCGCCGGCTTGCTGTACCTGGTGCTTTCCGCGCTGTTTCGCCTGTTCGGACCCGCGCGCGTCATGCGCTTCTTCCCGCCGGTAGTCACCGGCCCCATCGTCATCTGCATTGGGTTGATTCTGGCCAGCTCTGCCATTGCGAATTGCTCGACGAACTGGCTGGTGGCCATCATCGCCATCGCGGCCATTATCGTGTGCAATATCTGGGGACGCGGCATGGTGAAGATCGTGCCCATCCTTATCGGTGTGGTGGTCAGCTACGTGGCAGCGGCGGCGCTTGGCGAAGTCGACTTCTCCGGCGTGGCGCAAGCTGCATGGATCGGCTTGCCGTTTACCTGGGACAACACCGTGTTCTCGCTGTTCGGCGAACACTTCGACGCTGGCCTTGCCATCACTGCCATCATCACCATCATGCCGTTGGCGTTCGCCACCATGATCGAGCACATCGGAGACATCTCCGCTATCAGCTCCACGTGCGAGCGCAACTTCATCGCGAACCCCGGCTTGCACCGCACGCTGCTCGGCGACGGCCTGGCCACCATCCTGGCCAGCCTGTTCGGCGCGCCCGCGAACACCACGTACGGTGAGAACACCGGCGTGCTGGCGCTGACCCGCGTGTTCGATCCGCGCGTCGTGCGCATTGCCGCGTGCTGCGCCATTGCGCTGTCGTTCTGTCCGAAGTTCGCGGCCGTCATCGGCGCTATGCCCGCCAGCGTCATCGGCGGCGTGTCGCTGGTGCTGTACGGCATGATCAGCGCCGTGGGCGTGCGCAACCTGGTGGAGAACCACGTCGATTTCCAGAAAAGCCGCAACGTGCTGGTGGCGGCCATTGTGCTGGTGCTTTCCATCGGCATTGCGTACAGCACTGCCGGTGCGGTGACGTTCGACGTTGCAGGCGTGACCATATCGCTGTCGGGCCTGGCCATCGGCTCGCTTGCCGGCATCATCCTGAATGCCGTGCTGCCGTACAAAGACTACGAGTTCAACGTGGGCGAGCTTGGCGAAGGGGAGTAAAGGCATCGCGCAGAAATGCTTGGAGGTGCGCGAAGCGGCAGTGAATTCACTTGCCGACGAACGGCAATCGCAATTGCTGCCGCTAAGTGGCAACGTGGACAAAGAGCCGAAGGCCCAGCTTCCGCGGGCCTTGTCGACGGGAAGTTGAGCGTGTTCGCTCGAGGGCTTCGCCGTTCGCTGCGGGACCCTGCACGCCTTGACGCGCAAAGCTGCGTATGGTCTGCTCGAGGGTTTCGTCGAGCGTTGCAGGATTAGCCTTCACGCGCCGAGGCGATGCTGTTCGGTTTATTTGGTTTTCGCCTGCATTCGCTCCATTTGGTGACCGTTAGCTTTATATCGTTGAGGAAGTATGCAAGAAACCAGGAACGAAATCGACAGGAAGCGAACAGTATGACGCACGAAGCAAATAACATTTCCGCTGATGAAGCCCTTATGCGCTTGCGCGAAGGCAATGCGCGCTACCTGCAAGCTGAGAACGCGGCGGGGGATGTGTCTCCCGCGCTGCGCCGCACCACGTTCGAACACGGCCAGCATCCCTATGCCATTGTGCTGGCGTGCTCGGACTCTCGCGTTATTCCCGAGGCCATTTTCTCGGCAGGCATCGGCGAGCTGTTCGTCATTCGCGTGGCCGGTAACGTGGTGGACAACCACCAGCTTGGTAGCATCGAATACGCCGAAGATCACCTGGGCTGCAACTTGGTGGTGGTGCTCGGGCACACCGCGTGCGGCGCGGTGGACGCCGCTCTGCACCATGAGCCCTACGGCACGGTGAAGTTCATCACCGACGAAATCGCCGATGCCATTGGCGACGAGCAGGACGAGGCCGCAGCATGTCTGGCCAACGTTGCGCATAGCGTGCGTCGCGTCGAGGAAAGCCGCAAAGTGCGCGCTGACGAGGCCAAACACGGTTTGCGCGTTGTTGGTGCGCTCTACCACACGGACACCGGCGAAGTTGAGTTTTTGGACTAGGCTAGTATCTACTTCAGCAGTAGCTACTTCCGGTACTTTTCGACGAACTTTGCAAGCTTCGCCGCGTTCGCGCCGTTCAGCACTTCACCGGCGGTAAAATCGGCGGTGGGCGCGCTCGGCTTCAGCGCGGCAACGGTTTTGCCCATCCCCGAACCGCCGGATGTGGCAAACGGCACCACGCGCTTGCCGGTGAAATCGCCGCTCTCCAAGAACGTGTTCACGATGGTGGGCGCCACGTACCACCAGATGGGGAAGCCCACATACACCGTGTCGTAAGCCGCCAGGTCCGGGCATGCGTGCGCGATAGCGGGACGGCTGTTCGGGTCGTTCATCTCAAGGGTGGAGCGACTGTTCTTGTTAATCCAATCCAGGTCGACAGCGGTATAAGGCTGCTCGGGCTCGATTTCGAACAAATCCGCGTTTGCGGCTTTCGCCAGTTCCTTCGCCAGCGTGCGCGTTGCGCCCGATGCGCTGAAGTATGCAACCAATGCCTTGCTCATAGCTGTTCCTTTCGGTTCGTTTCGATGTAACGAACCGATTGTCGACCCTAAAGCTAACTTCAAGTCAAGGGGAAAATACCTTCAGACCGTAGCCTCACTCTAAAAATCGCTCATGTATGTGATTTAATGGATTCGCGAGAACTGAATCTTCGCACGTCGTTGCGTTTTCCCAGGTCACAAGCGTGTCAAATGTGCGTATATTCCGGCCAAGATCAGCAAATCACATACATGAGCGTTTTTTGATTTTGCGGCAGGCGTGTAGCGGCAAAACTTGCGGATTGGGGAAGCGCGAAGAGATCGTCCATGGTTTGAGTTTCGAACGCCCTTGCCGCTGTTTGAACGGGAGCTCATGTGCCTTGTCACTATGCGAGCGACCGGTTGCTCGCTAGCTTTCTCAGGCAAGCGGCCTCTCTGTCGCGCGCTTCGGATGCGCACGCCTGCGCGAATGGTTCGTTTTGCGGGTCAAGGCACTGCTCAATAGGCACGCTGACCGGGTGAAACAACACTTCGACGTTTTGCGCTCGGTCGCGAGCGATGCTGCCGAACGCTTCGACAAGCGGCCACGACACCTTATCCATGGCACCCGAAAGCACCACGCCGCAGAACAGCGAGCTGGCGCAACCCGCCGGCACCTTGCCCCGGTTGCTGCGCCACAACCACGTAATCAGCGCGTCTTTGGCCAAGTTAATGGGGGGCATGTGGTTGCCGACCGCGCGATGGGGACGCAGCGGCTCCACGGGACAGCGCAGGTACGCCAACGTGCAACCCTGCTCGCGCACCGTCGCCATAGCCGCGTCGAACACGGCGGGCACCGCGTGCGTGTGCTGGTGGCTATCCAGGCGAAGCACGTCTTTCATCTGCGGAAATGCCTGCAAGTAACGCGTAATCTGTGCTTCGCATTCGCGCTGAAGCTGACGTCGGAACTCCCAACGCTGCGGCCCGTGCGACAGCTTCAGCAGCCCCACGAAGTCGTTGCAAAACGTCCCGCGCGCATTCACCAGAAGTGGAACCTCGGCCGTGTTTGCGCAAGGGCGGCCTTCCACCAGGTTCAAGTGCAGCGCCATTCTGAGTGCGCCCGATTCAACATACGGTCGTGCCAGGTCAGCAGCGATTTCAAATGCCGGGCTGTTCACGAAGATGCTGACCGACGACAGCGCTCCGTCGCCGCCGCATGCGCTTGAAAGCGCAAGGATATCCCGGGCCTGCTGCTCGGTGATTCCGTAATCGTCGGCGTGAAACGCAACGCCCATGTTTGCCCCTTCGTCTTGCTGAACCGGTTCTCAAGCCGCGCCGCATAAAAGCGCAACCGCTCTGGCAACCCCCGGGTGCCGAAAGCAGCACCCATAATCCTACGCTATTGTGTCAAACGTTTGAATGTCGCCCACGCGCCCTCATTGCGGAACCGCCCGCAACCACCTGCGGAAACGCGTACCTTTCGCGCAGGTTCTCACAGTCCGTCGCATTGCAGAAAACGGCCATTGACCAGCTAATATGTAAACAATTAGAGTGCGATGCAGGTTTTTCTGCGCAGCTTATCCTTGCCTGCGGATACGATGCTAGACTACGGTGTGCACAACGACGAGATTTCAAGCGAAGGCAAACCACCATGAAGTTCTCATCTCGCGCGCAAAGGGGACGCGCATGAGCGAAAGCACCAGTAACAGCACCGCTGCAAGCCATACCGAGCCCGACGCCGGGCGCTCGCATGCCGGCGCATTCGCGCGCCTGCGCGCTGTGCTGGCCAACCCGCGCTTCCATGTCGTGCTGCTGGTGGTGGGCAGCCTGTTTCTGCTGACGGACGCCTTCCACGGCAACATCTGGTTCGACGAAAGCTATTCCGTGGGCATTGCCAACCACAGCTTCTCCGACATCTGGTACTACAGTTCCGGCGACGTGCACCCCGTGCTTATTTACTGGTCGTTGCACGTGCTCAACCTAGTGTTCGGGCAGAACATCACGGTATATCGCCTGTTCACGGTGGCGGGCGCCATTGCGCTGACAACGCTGGGGTTCACGCATGTTCGGCGCGACAGCGGTTGGAAGGTTGGCGTGCTGTTCAGCTTCTTCGCCCTGTTCACGCCTTATATCTCGCTGATGTCCGTTGAGATTCGCATGTATTCGTGGGCTACGTTCGCCGTTATGCTGTGCTTCATCTACGCCATGCGCATTATCGGCACGCAGCTGCCCGCCACGCCGCCGGCCATCGCGCAGGCTGCGAAGGGGAAGAAGTGCTGGGCCGGCACGCCGCGAAGCTGGTGGCTTACGTGCTTCATTGCCAGCTTGGCGTGCGCTTACCTGCATTATTTCGGCGCCATGTCGGCGTTCATGATCAACCTGGTGCTGCTGGTGGCGCTTTGCGTGCGCGCCTGGCAACGCCGCTGCGGCGGCCCGGCTCCTCTGCCTGATGGCAAGCGCGCAAGCGCCCCGCTTATCGTGCTGATTATCGGCTGCGTAGCGCAGGTGGCGCTGTACGTGCCCTGGATTCTTACGGCCGTGACCAGCCAGATGGGCGTGGTCGGCGGCACGTACTGGGCGAACATCGTGTTCCCTACCACGTACATCGAGCTGGCAACGTACCCGTTTCTTACCAGCCCCTTGTCGTTCGCCGCGCGTGGCAGCTATGGCGCAGGCATGCAAGTTGCCGTGAAGATTATCGGCTACGCCGCCATCGTGACGCTGGCGTTTTTGATCGCCTGGTCGGCGCGCTGGGCCACTTGGCGCGTTGGCCTGCATCGCCAGCAGCGCCGCGAGATGCTGGCCCGCGCAGGCGCCGGCCGCGCCGCGCCTGTGAAGCACCTGCGCGCAAAGCGCTTCTACGCATGGCTGGTTTCCGAGCCTATCGCGCCCGTCGTTGCCGCGCTGGCGGTGTACTTCGGGGTGTTCGCCATTTCTTGGACCGCTTCAATGGTCATGAACTCCATGATCTTGTACTACCGCTACCTATTCGTGGCCATTGGGCCGCTGCTGTTCGCCGCGGCGGCGGTGTTGTCCCATGTGCACACGAAACCCCTGGTAGCAGGCGTAGTTGCGGTTACGCTTTGCGCGTCGGTTGCCAACCAAGCGCTGCTTTTGCGTGACGATTACGACCCCGCCAACAACGTGCCGATCGAGAAGTTCCGCGAAACCGTCGACAGCGTTTCCGAGCAAATTGGCGGGCAGATGCCGCTGGTGGTGTCCACCGACATCGGCTACATGGGCGTCACCGCGTGCATGTGCGAAGACGTGCCGCAAACGTACATGGACTGGCAAAAGGGCAACTGGGACCGCGCGTACATGGCCTATTCGCCCACGCTCGTCAGCAAGAAATCGTGGGAGATCATCTTCGACAACTTCCACGGCACCTTTATTTGCACTGGTCAGGCGCAAAACGACAGCCTGCCGCGCGACATCTCCGACCTGTCGCAAAAAGACGGCTTCACGCTGCTGGAATACCACACGTATTACCGTCCGTACGAGCGAACGTGGATGACCATCGCCGTGATGACGAAGCAGTAAGCTTGCGAAGTCGCCCAGACCGTCCACAACCGCATGACTGATGGCAATTTGAAAACCATCGTTTGACCTGGTGTTATATCTGGTTTCCGCAGGTCAAAGGCTTAACGCGAACCTTATTGTTCTGGGTGGTTTCGTGCGCGCGGAAGCGTGCCGGGCAGCTTTTGCTATCATGGTGTGCGCAAAATAACACGGGCTACGCTTGCAGCCCTGTTCAGGATAGAGGTTTCACATGGCGTTTATGCTCGGCTGCGAAAAGGTGGCGGTGGAGTTCCCCACGAAAACGGTGTTCGAAAGCGTGTCGCTTGGTGTTGACGAAGGTGACCGCATCGGCATCGTCGGTCGCAACGGCGACGGCAAGTCCACGCTGCTTTCCGTGCTGGCCGGCGTGCTGCCGCCCGACGAAGGCCGCGTGCTGCGCAACGGCGCGGTGCGCGTGGGCGCGTTGGGGCAGTCCGACAACCTGAACGACGAAGACACCGTCGAGCGCGCCGTAGTGGGCGACATCCCTGCATACGAGTGGGCCGGCGATGCGCGCATCCGCGACATCATCGCAGGTCTAGCGTCCGATATCCCGTGGGATGCCCAGGTGGGCACGCTTTCGGGCGGCCAGCGCCGCCGCGTGGACCTGGTGCGCCTGCTTATCGGCGACTGGGACATCCTGGCCCTTGACGAGCCCACGAACCACCTGGACGTGCGCGCCATCACATGGCTGGCGAATCACCTGAAAACCCGCTGGCGCGCGGGGCAGGGCGCGCTTCTGGTGGTCACGCACGACCGCTGGTTTTTGGACGAGGTGTGCACGCGCATGTGGGAAGTGCACGATCGCATGGTCGAACCGTTCGAAGGCGGCTTTTCCGCTTACATCCTGCAGCGTGTAGAACGCGACCGTTTGGCGGCCCTTGCCGAGGAAAAGCGCCAGAATGCGCTGCGCCGCGAGCTAGCATGGCTGGCGCGCGGGCCCAAAGCGCGCGGCACGAAGCCGAAATTCCGCGTCGACGCAGCTCACGAGCTTATTGCCGACGTGCCGCCGCTGCGCAACGAGCTGGAGCTCAAGCGCATGGCCATGGCGCGCCTGGGCAAGCAGGTGGTGGAGCTGAAAAACGTCACGGTAAGCTTTGACGGCAAGCTCGCGCCCGTGCTCGACCACGTCGACTGGATCATCGGGCCTGGCGACCGCTACGGCATCGTCGGCGCCAACGGCGTAGGGAAAACTACGCTGCTGAAGGTCATCCAGGGCAAAATAAAGCCGCAGACCGGCTTCGTTAAAATCGGCAAAACGGTGAAGTTCGCCGTGCTTTCGCAGCATCTCGACAACCTTGCGCGCTTCGGCAACGACCGCGTGCGCCAGGTCATCAGCAACTACACGCGCCGCATGATGCTTGACGGCAAGGAAATGACGCCGGCTCAGCTGCTGGAGAAGCTAGGATTTTCGCGCGCTGACCTCAACGAGCCGGTGTGCGACCTGTCGGGCGGCCAGAAGCGTCGCCTTGCGCTCATGCTCATTTTGCTGGACGAGCCGAACGTGCTGATTCTTGACGAGCCAGGCAACGACATGGACACCGACATGCTTGCCGCCATCGAAGAGCTGCTTGACGCGTGGCCGGGCACGCTGCTGCTGGTCACGCATGACCGCTTCCTGATGGAGCGCGTGACCGATCACCAGTTCGCGCTTATCGATGGACATGTGCGCCACCTGCCGCGCGGCGTGGACGAGTACCTGGAGATAACGGCGCACGCCGCTGCGCCCGCAGGCCGCGCGAAGGCACCGCAGGGTAGCGCCGCGGCTTCGGCCGAAAGCGCCGCCGAAAGCAAAAGCACGTCGGCGGGTCCGCAGCTTTCCGGCGGTGAGATTCGCGAGCTGAAAAAGCGCATGCGCAGCTGTGAGAACAAGTCGAACACGCTGCGCGGCAAGATCGAGCAAGCGCAGGCCGACATGGCCGCCGCCGATCCGTCCGATTTTGAGGCGCTTGGCAAATTCCAGCAGCAAATCAACGACTTCCAAGCGCAAATCGACGCGCTCGACGAGCAATGGCTCGAAGCCGCCGAAGCGTTGGGGGAGTAACAGCCAAATATTGCGTTAGCAAGTCACGAACTCGAGCGACTTCGCGTCAAGCAAGCACGTTTTCCCAGATTCGGCGCGATATAACGCGAGCGCCTCGGACCGCAGATGCCCGAGGCGCTCGCTTTTTCCAGCCGGCCAGATCCGGATAGAAACCCAAGGTAGGTAGTGGGTAGAGTAGTTGTTTACGGACGCAGGCCCATGCCGCCTTCAAGCGTGATGGTCTCGCCGCTCATGAACTTGAAATCAGGCCCGCACAGCTGCACCACAGCACGGCCGATTTCGGTCTCGACGTTGCCGTAATGGCCCATCGGGGGCATGTGCACGTTGGCCTCGTACGCCTCGGGGTACTGCTCCTTGAAGTTCTCGAGCGCCGCCGTCCATGCAAGCGGGCACACCACGTTGGCGTTAATGCCATCCGGGCCCCATTCGGTGGCCGCCACGCGCGTCAAGCCGCGAATGCCTTCTTTGGCCGCCGCGTAGGCGCACTGGCCATAGTTGCCGAACAAGCCCGCGCCGCTGGCAAAGTTCACAACGGAACCCTTCGTCTCCTTCAGGTGCGGGTAGCACGCCTGCATGTAGTAAAACGCCGCGTATAGGCCCGAGTACAGCGCCAGGTCAAATTGCTCGGTGGTGTGGTCGGCAATGGTGACGCCGGATGCGGAAGCCTGGGCGTTGTTCACCAACGCGTCGATGCGGCCGAATTCGGTCACGACCTGGTCGACGGCGCTTTGCACCACAGCCTTGTTGTCGGCGCTGGCGTTTACATCGGCCTGAATGGGCAGCACGCGAATGCCGTATTCGCCTTCAAGACGTTCTTTTGCCGCCTCAAGCTTTTTGACGTTGCGCCCGGTGATGGCCAGATTCGCGCCTTCTTTTGCAAACGCGGTAGCAATGCCGAAGCCGATGGAACCTGCAGAGCCGTCCTTAAGCGCGGCGAAACCCGCGCCGGTGATGATAATGGTTTTCCCCGTAAAGTAACCCATGGTCGTCTCCCGTCTAAAGTGGCCGCCCACCTGGGCAGGCGGCCGTCTGAGCTGCTGGCATGCAAGGGGTCGCCGCACGCTCGTCTGTAGGGCGAGATATAGTGTAGAAAAGGTTTGGTTCTATCAAAAGAACCAAACTCGTGATACTTTTACGAACCAGATGAACCAGTTGCACCGCCATGCGCGACGCCGTTTGGGAGCGGTTTTGCGCCGTAGCCCGCGAGATTTGCGCCTTTCGCGAAAGGATGTCCCGATGTCAGACAATCGCTCCGTGTTTCTGCTCACGTACGATTTGCGCGCAAGGGGCACCAGTTCGCTGTACGAATTCCTATACCAGTCCATTCGCGAGGATATCGCGCGCGGCGTTATCGCGTGCGGGACGAAGCTGCCGTCGAAGCGCGTGCTGGCGCGGCACCTGAACATCGGTGTGGCCACGGTCACGGCGGCCTACGATCAGCTGATAACGGAAGGGTTTATACGTTCCGAGCAGCGGCGCGGGTACTTTGTGGAAGACGTGTCGAATTACCGGTTGAAACCGGTAACCGGAAGGGGAAGCGGGCTAGCGGGAGCGCAGCGTAAGGCGAAAAGCCTTGCGAGCGTTTCGCACAGCAACGTGAGGAAGCGCAATAGCGCCCCTGATCAAGTGGCGTTGCCCGTCGCAGACCCCTTGACCGCCGCTGGTGCAACCGCAAGCGACTCTCGGCACGCCGGCATCGCCGACGAGGATCGGCCCCTAGCATGCTCGCCTTCTTCCGTTAGTGCCACCCCGTATGCCGCTGACGTCATCAGCCAGGCGCACGATCCCGAATTCTTCGTCGACCTGAAGGCGAATCGTACTAGCGTGTCGCTGTTCCCCACGTCGGTGTGGGGCCGCTACATGCGCGAGGCGCTATCGCTTCCCACCGACAGCTTGCTGCGCTCGGTGCCGTTCAACGGCCTGCCCGAACTGCGGCGCGCCATCGCATCGTATCTGCATCGCACTCGCGGCATGGACGTATCGCCTGATTGCATCATCGTCGGCGCCGGCAGCGAATACCTGTACGGCCGCTTGCTGCAGATGCTGGGACCCACCACGACGTTTGCCATGGAGAACCCTGGCTACAAGAAGTTCGCCGCTATTTCCCGCGCATTCGGCAACCCGTGGCGGCCGGTGCCCATCGATGAATCGGGCCTGCTCATCGACGAGCTTGAGGAATCCGGCGCCGATGTGGTACATGTGTCGCCTGCCAACCATTTCCCCACGGGTATCGTTATGCCTATCAAGCGGCGGCTGGAGCTGTTCGAGTGGGCCAACCGCGCGCGCAAGCGCTACATCATTGAAGACGATTACGACAGCGAATTTCGCTACAACGGCCGCCTTATCATGCCGCTGTTCGCTGACGATGCCTCTGACAAGGTGATTTACCTCAACGCGTTCTCGAAAACTATGGTGCCGAGCTTGCGCATCAGCTACATGGTGCTACCGCCGAAGCTGCTTGCCCGCTACGTCGACACCATGAGCTTCTACTCGTGCACCGTCTCCAGCTTCGAGCAATACGCGCTGGCACGCTTTATCGACGAGGGGCACTTCGAGCGGCACATCAACCGTACGCGCAACTTTTTCCGCCATCAACGCGCCACAGTGCTGCGCGCCATCGCCGAATCGCCGCTTGCCGCCATCTCGCACGTGGAAGAGCGCAACGCCGGCACGCACTTCCTGCTGTACGTGCGCACGAAGCTCAGCCTCGATGAGATTCGCAGCCGCGGTGCTGAGCTGGGGTTGAACATCTCGCTGTTCAACGACTACCTGCTCAGCGACGGCGGACCGAACCGTACGACGAAGCGCTTCGAGGAATACTCGCACGGGGAGGCCGCCATCGTGGTGAATTACGCGGGCATCGAGCCCGACCGCGTGGACGAGACCATCCGCCGTCTTGCCCAGGTGTTTCCAGAATACGCATGACGGGAGTGACGTCAATGCGCCGCCTTTTCCGGATCACGAAGACGCACGTTGGCTGATTGTGCCGTTTTTACGACAGACCCCACACCGATAAGGTGCGCTTTGCGTTCAAAGCTGGAGGGTGATCGGAAAGCCCCAAAGTAATCACGTATGCAACTGTTTTGTGCACACAGTCGCTTACGCTGAACTTGCGACAGAAGCGTTTCCGAACAAGATACCGGCTGCGATAAGAGCTTGAGGAGAAATTGCACGGTCTGCGATGCACAACCATCGTATAATCCCGCATCACTCCTTGCTGGTTGCTTTCGTCCACAGTTAACCGGCCGTCAACGGCGCGTCAACGATTAGTCAGCTTCCTGCGCAGGTTTCGTGGCGCAGGCCCGCTTTCCTGCAAGCCGAAATACAATGGCGGCAAGTTCAGGATGTGAGAAATCGCCGGGCGGACCGGCAGCGATGCCGTGGGGGCATCGCAAGACCTGTGAGGAGGCCGCACATGATCAAACTCATTGCCAGCGATATGGACGGAACGCTTCTTGACGGCGACGGAAACGTGCCGCCTGAAACTTACGACCTTATCCGCAGGCTGAACGCCGTCGGCATCAGCTTCGTTGCCTCGTCGGGCAGGCGCTTCGATACGCTTCAGGAAATGTTCGCACCCGTAATGAACCAGATGGATTTCGTTGCTTCGAACGGAGCGCAGGTTGTGGTAGCGGGCAAGCTGGTTGACCGCGAGGTGTTCAGCCACGCAGCCCTGCGTCGCCTCAAGTCGATCGTCGACCTGTTCGATAACCTGCACCTGGCCATTTTCGACCGCAAAATAACCTATCTGCTTGACGACGAGGCGCGTTTCGAACGCGAGCTCGATAAGAATCTGCCGAACCCGGTCCGTGCGCTTGAGCTGCCCAACCCTGACACCAGCATCATCAAGGCATCCATTTACTGCGATGACGCCGTTATGGACATGGCTTATATTTTGGAGCGCGAGCTTGGCGAAGACTTCGTGTTCGCGCCTTCCGGCCGCAAGTGGATCGACATCATGCAGCGCGGCGTCAGCAAGGCAACCGGCATCAGCCAAGTCATGGCTGCACACAACGTCAAGCCCGCAGAGGTGATGGCGTTCGGCGACGCTATGAACGATTACGAAATCTTGCGCATGGTCGGAACCAGCATCGCCATGGGCAACGGTCGCTCGGCCATCAAGCAGATTTCCACAAAGGTAATCGGCACGAACGCCGAGCACGCCGTCCAACGCGAAATCGGCGCTTTGCTTGCAATCCTTGAAGCATAGATTTTCTTCCTCGTAATCGATTTTCCTCTGCGCAGCAGGCTGCGCAAACCACCTGCTGCGCATCCTGCAAATCGCTCGCTCGTTCCGCAAGAATCGCCTTCGCGCCCAACGATATACCGTGCCAAAATGCGCACACCCTTTCAAAACCACCCTGGTCAAACGCGTAAACCACCCTTTTCGGACGTGCAGGAACAATCCGCGTCTTCCTATGATTTATCCCGTCGATAAGCCGCTACGCGCGGTATCTCGGGAAGAACCAAGGAGGACCTCATGAGCGAAAAGGAAGGCGCCTGCGACAAGCGCCGCAAGACCATCGTCACGGTATGCATAGTTGCCGCCGTGGCTGTTGCCGCAGTGGGTGGATTCGCTGTTTGGCATAACCAGCCCAGCTTCTGCAACAGCATCTGTCACACCCCCATGAATGCATATGTGGAAAGCTATTACAACTCCGATGGAACTATGCTGGCCAACGCTCACATGAAAGCAGGCAAAGACTGCTTGACGTGCCATGAGCCGAAGATCGAGGAGCAAATCGGCGAAGGCATACACTGGATCACCGGCGACTACACTTTCGACGAAGACACCCAACACCTGGTAAGCCGCAGCGGCGAATTCGCCACGCAGGAGTTCTGCCTCAACGAGTCGTGCCACAACATGGACCTTGACAAGCTCGAAAAGAAAACCGAGTGGATGGCGTGGAACCCTCACGACTTCAGCGAGCACGGCGTCACCGAATGCGGCGACTGCCACAAGATGCACAGCCAGTCGGTGATCACGTGCTCCGAATGCCACTATCAGGCAGCCGAAGACGTGCCCGAGGGCTGGACGAGCATTCCGTATCGCGAGCAGAAGTAGGGAAGGGGAGCAATCATGGCAAGCAAGCACAATGTAGGGGTTTCGCGGCGCGGTTTTCTTACCGGCGTCTTGACGTTCGGCATGGGCGCAGCGGCGCTGGGGCTTACAGGCTGTGGGTCCCCGCGCAGCTTCGAGGCCGAAGCTGCTGAAAACATTATCGACGGGGGCGAATACGACATTATCGTGGTTGGCGCCGGCGGGGCAGGCATGGCAGCCACGGTTGGCGCTGTCGATCAGGGTGCCAAGGTGCTGCTGTTGGAAAAGATGCCGGTGGCAGGCGGCAACACATGCTTCGCCGAAGGCGGCATAAACGCCTGCTGCACGAAGTTCCAGAAGGCCGCGGGCATCGAGGACAGCGTCGATTTCATGTCGGCCGACACGTATGCAGGCGGACACGAGAAGGGCAACATGGAGCTCATCCGCCACATGTGCGCCGGTTCGTCCGATGCCATCGACTGGCTTGACTCCATGGGCATCACCTTGTCGAAACTCGGCACGTCGGGCGGCGCAAGCGTCAAGCGCATCCATCGTCCCGAATCGGGCGAAGCCGTGGGCAAGTATATCGTGAAGGGAATGACCGAGCAGTGCCGCCAGCGCGGTGTAGCGGCCGTGTGCAACACCAAGGTCGAGGAAATCCTCATACAGGACGGAAAGGTTGCCGGCGTGCGCGCCACCAACCCTAACGGGCTGCCCGTCAAATATGCTTGCCGTGCACTTATCGTGGCAACGGGCGGCTTCGGAGCGAACAGCGAGATGCTTGCTCAGTATCGTCCCGAGCTGCGTGATGCCGTAACCACGAATCAGCCCGGTACGCAGGGCGACGGCATCAAGTTTGCCCAGGAGGTTGGCGCTGACATCGTTGATATCGACCAGATTCAGGTACATCCAACCGTCGAGCAGACCACCGCAACACTGCTGTCCGAAAACATCCGCGGCGACGGAGCCATTCTGGTAAACACCGACGGCGTGCGCTTTACGAACGAATTGCTCACGCGCGATCGCGTTTCCGAAGCCGAATGGGCGCAGCCGGGCCGCGGCGCATTCGCAGTATTCGACCAATCGGTGCATGACAACAACCTTTCCGTTGAAGAGAAGTTCGTATCGCGCGGGCTAATCCACGTGGCCGACACGTTTGAAGAGCTTGCCCAGAAGATGGGCGTTCCGACGGACACCTTCGTAAATACGGTGACGTCGTACAACGACAACATTGCCAACGGGGTAGAAGACCCGCTCGGTCGCACGAAAAGTCTCAATCCCTTGGTCAAATCTCCGTTTTACGCGCTGCCCGTGGCCCCCGGCGTGCACCACTGCATGGGCGGCCTGCGCGTAAACGTCAAGGCCGAAGTGCTCGATGCCAGCGGCAACCCCATTCCCGGCCTGTTTGCAGCCGGCGAGGTAACTGGCGGCATTCACGGCGGCAACCGCTTAGGCGGCAATGCGGTATGCGACATCAACGTCAACGGCCGCCAAGCCCAAGAAACCGCCTGCGCCTACGTTTTCGCATAATCACCGAAGCGGCACCCTACCCGAAAGGTCAAGGACGACATGGGTTCTTGGCCTTTCGGGTAGCCAAGAACCCACCAAGAACAGCCCATCCGAACCCGAACAACCAACAGCTCGGGTTCGTCTCTGCAGTCCTATCTCCCCCTGTGCTTTCGCTATAATGATGCGCGCGAGGGGGGGAGTAATGAGCGAAGAGGTTTCCATGGCTCAACGTCATGTGCATACGCGGGGATGGAAAGATTTCCGTTCAACATATATCCCTCGTTTTGCCGCATGCTTTTTCGGACTCATTGCTATCAGGGTATGGACGCAATGCTGTCTCTACGATCGCTACGCCGCAACCGACTCCGGTGCCATTACCATTGTTGGTAACATGGCGCGAGTTGCCTTTATCCTGGTCCTCATGCTTGCGTTCGCTCGGCTGCCTCTTGCGGGACGAACGCGCAAAGCGCTTGATTGCTTCTCGATAACAGCCATGACGCTGGCTCCTGTTCTTTTGCTGGTTCAAACCGAATATCCCTCATTGCCGCTTGCCCTTCCTGCTTCCGCATTGGCGGGGCTTGGAATCGTGTGGGGCGGCGGCATGTGGATAACGTTTTTCGACCGTCTGGATGAAGGCGAGTCGCTGATTTATTCCTTTGCATGTCTTGGCGCAAGCGCCGTGGCGGGATATGGCTTGGGCATGTTGCCCATAGTTGCGGTATTTGGCATTGGGCTGTTTATGCCAACGCTATCATTCGTCTTATTCAAACAGGCAATGGATGCGCTTGATTCCCGTTGCGACGTTGTACCCGAGCCCAAGCGCGATCATATTTACGACAGTGAGAGCAAATGGCTGATTCCGCGCATCCTTCTAGGCATCGCGCTCCTTGACTTCGCGCTTGGCATTGCTCGCGGCTTTCCCTCCGGAATGTCGATCATGCTATCACCTCTGTTCCAATTAGCTCATCAAACTGCGGTTGCTCTGCTATGCATTGGCGTTATCTGGTGGGTACTTGTTCGAGGGCGCGGCTTATCTTTCGGCTCATTGTGGTGGCTTGAGGTTGCCCTGATGGTTGCGGGAGTGCTTCTCATTGTTGCGCTGGGCCAGCCGCAGGCCGGCGCAACGCTTATCACCATCTCGAACACGTTTATGCTTGGAGTGCTGTGGTATGGCGTCTATGACTTCTGCCGCCATAGTTCTATTCCGCCATATATGGCGCTTGGTGCTGTATGGATAGCCCATTTGCTGCCGCGTGAAGCGGGCAGGTGGCTTATCTTCCATTTTGGCCCAAGCCTGGGCCAATCCGTTCTGGTAATTGCTGCGCTTGTATGCTTGCTGGCTCTGAGCGTGGCAATCATGCTGCGTGCCAGTCAGCCAAAAGCGCGACGGTTCTTCGCCACATTCGGCTCGCTCGACGATCGCAAGGATGCTCTCAAGAACACGGTTTTACCCTATGAAATTGAACGGAAATCGGCTTCCGCAACACAGGCATATGACGTCGAAGAAACCCCCGCGAATTCCGGCAGCACGACTGCGGACAAACAGCTCATGCACGTATCGTACGAAGACCACTTGCGCGAACGGTGCCGCAAGGTTCAGGCGCAATTTGATTTGACGGATCGTGAAACCGATATGGCCTTTTACCTGGCCCAAGGTCGCAGCAAAAGCTACATTAGCCAAGAGCTGCATCTATCCGAAAACACCGTGAAAAGCTATACACGCAACGTTTACTCGAAACTGTGCATTCACTCCAAACAGGAACTCATTGATATTCTTGATGGCTTTCGGCAATAGAAATTCCTGCCTTTGGCGTATTCGCGCATTCCAATACCCGAATACGGGGAAACGACAACCCACGCCAAACCTCATTTGCGGAAAACTCATCGCTGCACCCCTTCCTGTTCACAATTACTCAGTTTATACTTGAAATATCGAACTTTTGTTTGTATTATACCTATCATACATTTGTTCGCAAGAGGTTTTTTTGAAAATGAATTGAGGTCGTATGGATGGGCAAAAGGCGGTAACGCAAGCAACTGGTTCATCGGTTATCAATGCATCGCGTAGTCCAACTGCGACTTGCTTCGAGTACGGGGAAACGGAAACAACCTATCTCGCTCAAAAAGACGCGCGCTTCGCCGAGGTCATCCAAACAATAGGACACGTCAGTCGTGCGTTAGACCCTGATTTGTTCTCAGCAACAGCTCATCACATTATTGGGCAGCAAGTTTCGCTCGAAGCGCAGCGGACGGTTTGGAACCGTATGCAGCAGCTACTTGGACAAGTCGCCCCGGAAACGGTAGCAACGGCTTCAATCGACGACTTGCAAGCTTGCGGAACAACATTCCGGAAAGCCGAGTACATTCATGAGTTCGCGCAAAAGGTCGTATCAAGGGAATTTGACCTGAATGGAGTTCGCGAAATGGACGATGAAGCCGCTATAACGTCTCTGTCCAGCTTGCGCGGTATTGGAACTTGGACGGCAGAGATGATTTTGCTGTTCTGCCTTGGACGCAAGAACATTTTCGCGTACGACGATTTGGCGATTCAACGGGGTTTGCGTATGGTGTATCACCATAGAGCTATCACCAGGCCGCTCTTCGAAAAGTATCGCCGTAGGTTTAGTCCTTACTGCAGCGTAGCAAGTCTTTATCTGTGGGAAGTTTCGAAAGGCGCAATCCTCGGAATGCGCGACTACGCGCCGAAGAAACGCTAATGGCTGAAGGAGGGTTTATGTATGTTACCGAATACGATACCGGCATTGCAGGAAAGCTAACGCTCGGAGCAGACGAAAAGGGCCTTTGCGGAAGCTGGTTCAATAACGATAGATATTACCTCACGGGAATAGATGAGCCGTTAGAAAGAAACGACCAACTGGCCATATTCCAAAAGACCTCTGAGTGGCTTGATTGCTATCTGGCGGGTGAGAGACCTGACCCGCATGAGCTTGCGTTGCATCCGCGGGGTACTGAGTTTCAGAAGCGCGTTTGGAGCGAGTTGTCGAACATTCCGTATGGGGCGGTAGTGACCTACGGGGATATCGCCCGGGGCGTTGAACGGGCAACGGGCAAACGAACTTCCGCAAGGGCTGTCGGTGGCGCCGTGGGCAGGAACCCCCTCTGTCTCATAGTTCCATGTCATCGCGTAATCGGAGCATCAGGTAGCCTCACAGGGTTCGGTGGAGGTATACCTCTGAAAATTGCGTTACTGAAGCATGAAGGCGTCGATGTGCAGCAATTCAAGATTCCCACGAAAGGGACAGCGCTCGAAGGGAAAAAAATGCGCCCCCTTGGGAATGACGGGAATGACCAGAAGAGGATATTCGTTCTCTGCGTTACGCTATTCGAGCGCATACAGCAAGCCACCCCGCGCAATGGCGGGGCGGCTTGAAGAGCGTCAGTTGAGGCAAGCGCTCCTTAGCAGATTAGCGAAGCTGCAAAATCGAATGGATCACGGAATGAACGGAATAGGATACATTGCGTTGCGAAAATCGCCTTGGGTTATGCAGCCTTCGCGGCCTTGCGTGCTTCCTTGCGCTTCTCGAGGTGATCAACGCACACGGCGCAAGACTGATCGCCCGTGATATTGACGACGGTGCGCATCATGTCGAGCACGCGGTCAACGCCGGCAACCAAAGCGATGCCCTCGACCGGCAGGCCGACCGACTGCAGCACCATGGCTAGCATGATCATGCCCGAACCCGGCACGCCGGCAGTACCGATGGAGGACAGCACGGCGGTCATCACGATGACGCACTGCTGGCCGATAGTCAGGTCGATGCCGAACACCTGAGCGATGAAGATTGCGCAAACACCCTGGTAGATGGCGGTACCGTCCATGTTGATGGTGGCGCCAAGCGGCAACACGAAGCTGGTGATCTCGCGGCGAACGCCAAGCTTTTCAGAACATTCCATGTTCACCGGAAGCGTACCTACCGAAGAAGCGGAGGCGAAGGCAAACGCCATGGCGCGGAACTGGCCTTTGAAGAACGTAATGGGACCCATCTTCGCGATGGTTTTGACCAGGCCGGAGTAGACGATAACCATATGCAGAATCATGGCCAGGTAGGCAACCAGGATCAGCTTCAATAGCGGCAGCAAGATATCGGGGCCGTTCGTAGCAACGACAGGCGCGATCAGGCCGAACACGCCGAACGGCGCGATGGAGATAATCATGTGCATAATCTTGATGCACACTTCCGACATGCCGTTGACGAAGTCGGCAACAGGCTGAGCCTTCTTGCCAGCCGCAAGGATGCCGAAGCCGAAGAACAGCGCAATGACGATAATCTGCAACATGCTGGCGTCAGACATCGGCTGCACAAAGTTCGACGGGAAGATATTCACAATGGTGTCGATGAACGACGGGGCTTGCTTTGCCTCGTAGCTCAGTTCGTCGGTTGTGAGCGTGTAACCGCCACCAACGTTGAAAACATTGGCGATAACCAGGCCAATTACGATGGCGCACGCCGTGGTGCACAGGTAATACACGATGGTTTTGCCACCGATGGCGCCAACCTTCTTGATATCGGACAGGCTGATGACGCCGGCAATCATCGAGAAAATGACTAGTGGCACCACGATCATCTTAATCAGGTTCAAGAAAATGGTGCCAAGCGGCTTGATGTACGTGGTGGCAATGCCGGGCGTGCCTTGCAAAGCCAAGCCGGCAATAACGCCAAGCGCCAACGCGATAAAAATCCACGTGGTTAGCGACAACTTCTTGAACCAAGGCTTGTTCGCGTGCTCGGCGGAATTCGCGTTTGCAGCCGCTTTGATATCGGCCTTGGCCGCGTGTTCGAAATCGGATAATTCGGACATGAAAATCCTCTCTTCAAGTACCGTCATCATGCCGAGATGACTTCCAAACGAATCGCTTGCAATTCATCTCGAAATGCACATAAATGCATACGAATTGTACCCGATACCGTTGAACAGTCTACGCAGCAATGTTAAGTTTTCGACGTTTGAAAACTAAAGCTTGGTACCTAGATTGACATCTCAAAGTACGTTCGATGTGACATAAGTCTGTCAAAAACCAAGAACGAGCTGGTAATATTCAAACATGCTTCCTGGGCGCCAGGAAGGAGCGCGACAT